>JAHKAP010000057.1 GCA_018825985.1 Candidatus Omnitrophota bacterium | reverse complement strand
TTTTTCTGTGCTTGACAAAATTGAGTTTGTGTGGTAGTATTATAGTGAATACGAACTAAGAAAAGCCCAAGAACCAAGGGCTATTTATTTTAACCTAACTTCGTATTTAATACGAACTACTAGAATGACGAAAATGTTGAGCAGAAAAAAATTTTACCCTTTCAATTACGAAAATATTTAAGGAGGTGAGACTAGATGACTAGAGTAAATACAGCATTAAAGTTAGCTCGGATAAATCGTAATCTCAAGCAAATTGATTTGGCTCGGGAACTTGGAGTCTCCGAGAATTTAGTCAGTGCTTGGGAAACTAGCAGATCAATACCGCTCCCGAATATGCGTTACCGGATAGCTAAGGTTTTGGGGTCTACGCCTGAGGAGCTATTTAAAAATATTTATCAATTATGATCAAAAAAAGGAGAAAATAAAATGGTGAACACAATCCCGGTAGTTGAAGCAGTCGGTTATATGCGATTCTCAACCAGGCTTCAGGATGAAGAGATCCAGCGAAATAGTATCAATCAGTTATCTCAAAGGGAAGGTTTTAAAATCAATTCTGAATACATTGACAAGGCAGTTTCAGGAAGATTAAGTTCAAGACCTGAACTTGATAAGATGCTTGCAGAGATCAGGGCTGGTGTAGTTAAGACAGTTGTAATTTACAAAATGGATAGGCTTGGGAGATCTTTAGCAAATCTTATAGACCTATTGCAGGAGTTTAAGAATAAGCGAGTTAGGCTTATTTCAATATGTGATGGAGTGGACACTGAGAAGGACGATCCTATGAGCAGGGCTTTCTTCCAGCTTTTGGGTGTATTTGCTGAGCTTGAATGCGAAATGATCAGGCAAAGGGTATTAGACGGGCAAGCTAATGCCCGGGCAAAGGGGAAACATTGCGGCAGACCTAGAGGTTCTAAGGACAAAGGAGGGCAGCGTTCTAAATCGGGCTATTATCTACGCTATGCAGGTAAGACTAAAGAACAGCGTAAGCTGGGAGAACGCAAGGAGGAGAATAAATGACAAGGTTATTAACCCCAAGAGATGTTTGCGAAAGATATCAGATTAAAATGCCCACTCTTTATGGATGGACTTCAAAGAATAAAATCCCTCATATTAAAAGGGGTGGCTTGAGATTTAAGGAAGATGAGCTTAATAAATGGGAAGAGAAGGGGTCTGAGCTAAAACTTATATGATAAGACAGCGTATAAGATATTTCACACCCAAGAGTATAAAAAAGCAGTCTGGGGGCAAGACCTTTGGAATCCGCTTTACTGATCCTCGGGATAATCAAAGAAAGTTTTATCCTATGGGGGAAACTTTTGAGGAAGCTAAAAGAAAACTGCCGGAATACAATGCGATGTATAGTAATCTCAAAAGCCCCTCTGTTGTTACTTATAGGGTTACAGTAAATCAGGCCATAGAATCCTGGCTTGAGCAGAAAAGGGCAGAACTTTCAAATAAGGATACACTAAAACGATATGCAGGGATGATGAACAACTTTAAGGAATTTTTGGGGGAGAGATATCCGACCATTACTTACTTAGATAAATTAGGCCAGGAGCATTTTGAGGAGTTTAAGGAATACAGAAGGAATGTAAAAAAGAAAAACCCAGTAACAATAAATTGCGAGTTAGATATGTTGGGCAACCTATTTAGATGTTTAAAAATAAAAAAATATGCAAGCAGCAATCCGGTTGAGGATGTAAAGAGGTTGCAGGAGCCATATAGAGAAGAACGATGGTTTACTGTTGAAGAGGTCGGGAAAATCTTAAATTATTGTAAGGGTGAATGTAGAAGAATCCCCTGGTATGTGATATTTGCTACCTTCTATTATACCGGTATGCGTAGAAACGAATTAAGGTTTCTTGAGTGGCAGGACATAGATTGGCATAAAGGAATAATCCTAATAAGACATAAAGATGGTTTTAAGCCCAAAACGGACAGGGCACGACAAATACCAATACATCCAGAATTATTACCTATTCTTAAATCGTTAAAACGCAATAAATCTAACTATGTATTTATTAACTCAAGAGGCAATATCCTTGCTAAGGATGAGATGACTCAAAAACTAAAAGATATATTAAGGATTCTTGGCTTAAAGGATGGGAAGCTCCATAGTTGGAGGCATACATGGACCGCTCATTCTGTCATGAATGGGGTTCCGAGGGAGGCAATTAAGGCCATAGGTGGCTGGAAAGACTATAAAATGATTGAAAGATACAGCCATCTGTCCTCTGACTATATTACAGATCAGTTTAAGAAAATATCCTTCTTAAAGGTTGCTTAAAGGCATAATTGCTTGACGAAAGGACTTGTAAATGTATAATAGATATGAACTTAACAATAAAAAGGGGGGCGTATCCCTCCTTCGGCATTTAATTTTTAAGAGGGATTTTCATAACCCTCTTTTTTGTTTAAGTTATGGCGTAATTGCCTGAAATTCAGGGCAGTTACGCTTTTTTATTTTTATGTACCCTGTTGAGTGGTTTTGTATGAATTTGTATCTTTTTTACTTTTATTGGCTCACTAAAGGCTCAAAAAGCAATCCCAAAAGTTTCCCCCCTAATCGCCGAAAATTGCAAGCCCCTTGAGCCGCGTAAGCCAAGGGAATACAGTCCTGCTTCTTATGATAATTCCTGGAGATTGTTTCGCTTGCCCGGCTCGCGCCCGACAAAAATAAACAAGGAAGTTTTTGCAGGAGCTCTTTAAAAACCAAAAAATAGGATATTTTAAACTTGCTAGTGCGACGGAGATTTAGTTGGGGACAGCAGCGACTATTTTTTCCATCAGCTAGTATTGAAGAAAGTTCCTGTTCCCTGAAAGATTTTATCTTGACATTATCTGTGACTTATGTAGCATTAGATAGTTAGGAAGTAAGGAATAGTTAATTTTAAGGAGGTTGTATTGGTTGATAGTAAATTCGCCATACTTATTGTTGATGATGAACAGGATACCAGGGAGATGTTAACCAGCGGCTTAAGGCGCAAGGGGTATATGGCAAGTTCTGTCGTTAGCGGCGAGGAAGCTATAGAGGAGATAAAGAAAAATAAATATGAAATAGTTATTCTTGATATTAAATTGCCCGGGATTGACGGTATCCAGGCCTTAGAAGAGATAAAAAAGCTGAAGCCGGAAATCGAGGCTATCATGATCACCGGTTACAGTTCCATAGAAGCGGCTATTGTAAGCATGAAAAAGAATGCTTATGATTATGTGGAAAAGCCGATAAGTATCGATAAGATAGTCCTGATTATTGAAAAGGCCCTTGAGAAACATAGGCTTATGGAGACGGTCGCGTTATATGAGATCAGCAAGGCTATTTTCTCAACAATAGAATTTGATGAACTATTGCAGATTATCGTAGATTTGACTATGAAGGTCTTGCGCTCTGATGATGCCGCTGTGATGCTTTTTAATGAAGAGAAAAAATTATACATAGCCATTTCTTATGCCCTGGATGAACAGATAGCGAAAGAGACTAAGCTGGCGGTGGGTGAGAGGATCGCTGGATGGGTGGCAGAGCGCTGCCAGCCGGTTATCCTGATTAACGGGCTTAAGAATGATATCCGGTTTCAGGGTATCCAGGGCAGGGAGAACATAAAATCTGCCCTGGTTGTTCCTTTGACGAAGAATAATCAGGTATTCGGTATACTTACTGTTAACCGGATCAGTATAGTAGATAATTTTAATAATGGGGATTTATATAAGGCGAATATATTCGCTTCTCTGGTAAGCCTGGCCCTGGATAACGCGAATTTATACAAGGAATTACAAAAGGCCAAGAATCAGTTTATCAGGAGTAGCGAAGAGCTTAAGAATAATGACGCCGTGGTTATGAGCACATTCGTTGAGCTGAAAAAAACCAACGAGGAATTGCAATTCAGTCAAAAGCAGTTGATGCAGTCGGGAAAATTGGCAGCCTTAGGCAGGCTGGTTTCAGATATGGCCCATGAGGTAAATAATCCTCTTATGGTTATTTCAGGCACTGCTCAGTTATCTTTGATGGAGAGCTTGACTGTTAAAGAAATAAGAGATAATTTCCAGACTATCGTTAGCGAATGTGTAAGGGCTAAAGAGATCATAGATAGATTGCTTAGATTCTCCCTGCCCAGTAAGGGGGAATTCAAAGAGGTGGATATAAATAATGTTATAAAAAGCATAGTCTCTCTGGTAAAACATCAGTTTGAGTTAACTGGCGTAGTAGTCGGGGAGAGGTACGCTGATAACCCTCTTTTAGTTTTAGTAGATGAAAAGCAGATCCAGGAGATGATCCTTAATTTGTTAAATAACGCCAAAGACGCTATTTCAGGCAAAGGGACGATAAGCATAGCTACGTATGTTAAAGAAAATCTTGTCCGGATAAGTATTGAAGATTCAGGTAGCGGGATGAGCGATGAGGTATTGAATAAATTATTCAATCCCTTCTTTACTACTAAAGATAAAGGCACTGGTTTGGGCCTATCAATAAGCCAAAGTATAATAAAAAATAATAGCGGACAGTTACATTTTCAAAGTGTCCCCGGGGTAGGGACTACCGCTATTATAAGCCTGCCTTTAAGGAAAAGACAAGCGTAAGTATGGGTAAAATACTAATAGTGGATGATGAGCCGGTTATTATTAAGATTTTAAACAGGTGCCTGAAGCTTAAAGGGTATGAAGTAATCTCATTGTTGGGCGGCGGCGTAATGGATATTATTACCTCCAGCGACTGTGGCATAGACCTAATAATAATGGATATAAAGATGCCCGGGGTCAACGGGTTGGATATTATAAGAGAAATGCGGGCAAAGAAGATAAATATACCGGTTATTATTTTAACCGGCTCAATTGACAGGGAGAAACATTATAATGAATTCAAAGAATTAGGTTTTGATTATGATGACATCTTCCAGAAACCCGCAGACCTTTACGTGCTCTTAGATAAGATAAAAAGTAAGTTATCCCAACGTCCGCCGGTATAGATTTCCGTTGTAATACATAATTCACAGCTGACCTTTTCCCTCACCTTATATATGAATATATTGACAGGAGTGTTTTTTAATCCCAAAAGTTTCCCTCCTAATCGCCGAAAATTGTAGTATAATTAAATTTGAAATCCGGGGTGGGGAAATATTTATGAATCTAAAAAAGACAATTTCTCTTATGATCCTTGCGTTAGCGTTCATAGCTAGCACAAGGATTTTTTTATGTTATTCCGCCGAATCCTATCCGGCAGTCGTTGAGGACCTAAGCCAAGACAAATATTTCCCCAAAGTCAAAGAGGCTCTGAAAAACGCGAAAAGCTCCATAGATATGGCAATGTTCTTTGTCAATTTTGACCCAAACGTCAAAAACTCTCCCGTAAATCAATTAGTTGAAGAACTGATAAGCGCGCATAATCGCGGAGTAAAAGTAAGGGTGATTTTAGACCAGAATGTTGATTTTACCGCTTGGAATGAGGCAGACATATGGCGTAAAGAAGAAAAGAACGTTGCCTTATTTGTATATTTAAAGAAACAGGGGATAGAAGCGTATTATGATAATGTTTATGTCCTTACCCACGCCAAAGCCATTGTCATTGACCAGGAGATCGTGATTGTAGGCAGCGCCAATTGGACAGAATCATCTTTAAGAAAGAACTGGGAGTCCTCTTGCCTGATCAGGTCTAAAGATTTAGCTAAACAATTCTTGGAAGATTTCTCTAAAATCAGCATAGATTATGAAGCCAGCATTCTTGACCAAGAAAGAAAGCCGCCGGTTCGCCTAAGCCGGGCGTTCTTAACTGAACCCTCTCTGGCGCCCCTCATGCTTTCATCCCGCGGCGAAACAGCATTTGACCTTTATTTTCTCTTGTTAAAGAATTTTGACGGCAATCCCCAAGGCGCTATAACCATTAATTACAAAACCCTGATTCCTGCTTCCGGACTGGATCAAAGAGTAAAATATGCCACAGCCAGGGATGAATTAAAGCAGGCATTAAGGCGCCTTGATGAAAAATACAAGCTTATCACCCGCAAAAAAAGATTCTTTATGGATACTATCGTAACATTACTAAATTATCCGGATAAAACTATCTATTCTCCGCCTCAGCAGGCATATTGCTCTATTCCCGATGAATACTGGTCATATGGCTGGCATACAAACCTTTCCTTCCCTGAAAAGTATTGCTTTCTTATTAATCTTTGCAAGGGAGGGGCAAGCCGCGGCCGCTTGTGGTCGGATTATATGATAGGATTAAGCAGGCAGTTTAATATTGATAGAAATACTTTATCAGAAGGAATGCAAGGATTAAGGAAATTGAATATAATTGATATGGAATATTCAAGCTATTCTGCGCAGGAAGGTAGTTTCAAAAGGGTCGGCCCCACCCGTTTTAAGATAATCGGCTTATACTCTCCACAGCTTTTAAATAAAGAAAAGGAGAAATTAGCCCAAATCTACGGCAAAGAACGCTTCGCCAAAGCCGTTAATTATGCGGAAATGGTTTTTAAAGGCAGCGATATCCAGGTTATTGAAGATATCATCAAAAAAATAGGCGAATACGGCGCTGACGAGGTAGATAGGGCCTTTAGAATTGTATCCGAAAGGTCCGCGGGTAACCCCATAAGAAGCTATAAGTATGTAGTGGGGATACTGCAGAAGGAAGCGAGAGAATAGATAAATAGAAACGTTCCATAGTTTTCTAAGCATTTTTTTGTTGACAAACCCAGTTTTTTGTTGTATAAGAAATTTACGATAATCGTTCAATGACTGATAACCGTAAACTATAGGACAATGGAATAAAGCCATGGCAAAATACTTTGGGCCAAAAGAAACAGAAGTTATTTCTCGTCTTTCATATGAGAAAGTAACACTTATTACTAAAGAGCAGTTTGATAAGCTTTTTGGGGAGTCCTTTTTGACGCGCCAGATTATCTATCAACTCAAGAAGAAGGGTATTTTGAAACCGATCATTAAGGGCATCTATTATTATTCGCCCTTAGAGTCTGGGCCCGCGGGGAGAAGTGTTAATGAGTTTTTAATTCCACCAGTTCTTTTTCCGAAAGGCAATTATTATCTGGGCTATTCAACGATGTATAACTACTATGGCTTGACGGAACAGATATTTCAAACATTCTATATTTTAAATACATCACTTCAACGCGAGCGGGAGATTTGCGGCATTTCGTTTAAGCTTCTTAAAGTGCCGGCCAATCGGATGTATGGTCTTGAAAAGGTAAAAATCAGGGAGTCTCAGGTTATTGTAAGCGATAGAGAAAGGACGCTGATTGATCTTATCTATTTTCCCGATCCGGTTGGCGGGCTCAAGAAAGCTCTGGAACTTTTTCAGGAAGCAAGCTTATCAAACAAAACCGATCTAAAGAAATTGATCAAATACGCGTCAATATTCCCCAGTGTTTCAACCCGCAAGCGAATAGGCTTTGTACTTGAAAAAGCCGGAGTTTCCAAATCCGCGCTTGCCCCTCTTCTTAAAAGCGTAAAAAATAGAAATACGCTTGTGACTCTCTATGGCTCAGAGGCTCGAAGAGGTAAAATCAATAACACCTGGAAGGTTATCATGGATGATTCACGACAATAAAGACGAATTCTTAAACATTCTTGAACGCACGGCTGGCCAGACAGGCTTTTCATTGTGGCTCTTAGAGAAAGATTATTACATAACGATCTTACTCGACGGGATTCATAGCCTAAGCGATGGCCTGATATTCAAAGGCGGAACATGTCTTAGCAAGATATATTACTCATATTACCGCTTGAGCGAAGATTTGGATTTCTCAATGAAACTGCCCGTTGGAGACGTGACACGAACTATGCGCAGTAACCTAATGAAACCCGTTAAAGATAAGGTTAGGGAACTTGCGAAAGAACGCGGAATGACTATTGAAGGAATTGACAAAGCGGGGCGCAATGCATCAAAACAATATATTTTCTATATAGATTATGGCTCAGTGGTAGTGGAAAAACCACAATCCATAAAACTTGAGATCGGGTTACGGTTCAATTCTTATTTGCCGGTTTCAAAAAAGAAAGTTAGCCATACTTTTTTGCATCCATTTACAAAAGAGCCGCTTTTTGATGCGGGATCAGTTAATTGTTTCGCGCTCAAAGAGCTCGTCTCTGAGAAACTAAGAGCCGCGGCAACGCGCCTTGAGATAGCTCCCAGAGATTTTTATGACCTCAGGCATCTTATAAAGGTTGGGTTTAACTTTAATGACCCAGAGTTTTTGCAGTTATTAAAAAAGAAGTTGGCCGAAGACGAATTTGATACTGACTTGAAGAAATACCGGTTTAATTTAGGGCGTTCCGACAAAGAGATCAGTGATATGGATGCTCGTATTGAGGCGGAACTTTTGGATGTTTTGACGCTGGAAGAGAAAAAGAAGTTTAATCTCGCGGCTACGCTCAAAAATATTAATGCCACGTTAAAAGACATGGAATAAATTACTGATTTTCAGGCTTACTTTTGCGATTAGAATAGAAAGCCTCGGGGAAGCGGAAATGAAGAAGAGAATGGAATAGGATATCGCTTTATAATAAGGAAACAGGAATTAATTGACAAAGTAAGTTTTTATGCTAAAAATATATCAACAACATGATATAAAGTGGTATCGTTTGAAGGGGAAACTGCCACTCTAATATAACTAAAACCTTCGCTAGAAATGGCGGAGGTTTTTTGTTGGAAAGAAAAACTTAAACGGCAATATTTATTAAATGTTAAAAGAATATTTAGGAGATATAGCATTAGTTAAATACCAATATTTTTGGCCTAAAAATACGGATTAATAACTATGAGGATATTAATGTGCAATAAGTTTAATTTCCTTTCAGGAGGGGCAGAAACTTATTTGTTTGATTTATGCCGGGGATTAAGCGATTTAGGCCATACGGTTATTAATTTTTCAACTAAAGACAGGCGCAATATTCCGTCAGCCTATATAAATTATTTTGTTAAGGCCCCGGACTTATCAGCAAGCTTTAAGAATAATCCCGTTAATAATATAAAGTCCGCGTTCAATTTCATATATTCAGTTGCGTCTGCCAGAAACATTGAGCGGTTGATAAATGAACACCGGCCCGATATTGCCCACATTCATAATATCTATCATCATATTTCTTCTTCTATACTGCATACGCTGCGCAAAAAAAACATGCCGGTAGTTATGACCTTGCATGATTACAAGCTTATCTGTCCCAATTATTCGTTGTTCAGATCAGGTGAAATATGCGAAGAATGTAAGGGATATAAGTATTATAACGCGATTAGATATAAATGCCTGCAGGGTTCTTATTTAAAAAGCGCGTTAACTTGCTTAGAGATGTATTTTTGTAAATTATTAAGAATATATGAAAATAATGTCGATATATTTATTGCGCCTTCAATATTTATGCAACAAAAAACCATCAGTTTTGGCATAAATCCGAAAAAGATTTGTTATTTGCCCTATGCAATAAATTTAGACGGATTTGAGCCGAACTTCGCGGCAGATGGGTACATTCTGTATTTCGGGGATATTTCGGCTAAAAAAGGGGTTAGGTTTTTTTTGGATAATATAAAACACATATCAAAAAAGGTTAAAATTAAAGTGGTAGGCGATGGACCTTTGAGAGGACGTTTATCTGATTTAATACGCGAAGAAGGGTTGGAGAACGTAGAATTATTAGGGCATATGCCCAGGGGCAAGTTAGTTAATTTTATCCGCAATTGCCTCTTTGTTGTTGTGCCGTCCCTATGGCCCGAGGTAGTCGGGCTCAATATCTATGAAGCTTTTGCCTGCGGAAAGTGTGTGATCGCCAGCAACAGGGGAGGGATACCGGAATTAATAGAGAATGGGGTCAATGGGTTGTTGTTTGATCCTTCCCGTCCAGGCGAACTTAAAGATAAAGTTCAATATCTTATAAACAATCCGCAAATAGGAGTGAAATTTGGTAGAAACGGCTTTGAGAAAATAAGTAAATTTAATAATAGAGAATCGCATATCAGTAAGCTTTTGGAAATATACTCAAAACAAATCGAGAGCCATAGGAATTAATCCAGTATGAATATTCTATTTATTGTCCCGCCGGCGGATTTGAGTAAGAAGAATATTCGCGTTGACCGGGTTTACGGTTGTAATTACGGCTATGATTATAAGCCGCCCATACATCTTTTATCGTTAGCTACTATAGCCCGGGATTTAGGTTTTCAGGTGAGGCTTCTGGATTGCCCTGCTGAAGGGTATAATGCCAAGAAATTTATTAATTATATTAAAGATCATAAGAAAAATATCGATCTGGTTGTTTTTTTTACCGTATGGCTTGCTAAGGAAATCGATCTTTTAGCCGGGAGTATAGTTTCCGGCATATTGAAGGATGCCAGGATTGTGTTTACGGGCGCCTATCCTACCTGGAAGCCGGATGTTTTTTTAAAGAATAACAATAATATTGTGATCAGGGGTGAGCCTGAGGGGGCATTTGAGGAATTAATCCAGTATTTAAAAATTAATGACGGCTGTTTATCGAAGATCTCCGGTCTTTCTTTTTCGAGGGAAGGGAAATCAGTCGATAATGGTTTAAGGCGGCCAGCCGATATAAATAAGATCCCTATACCAGACCGGCGCTTTTTAAAGGGCAATTATTTTTTTAACAGAATTAAATATTTTCCTGCCACGGTAGCTTGTTTTTCCCGGGGCTGTTCTTATGGCTGTACATATTGCGCGCCCCAGGCGTTAGACCAGGCCATAGAATTGGAATTTTCCAGGTTTAATCTAGGAAAACCTCCTTTAAGATTAAGAAGCGCAGATCAAGTAATAAATGAATTTAAAGAGATTTCTGTTCTGGGATATCAGGGAGTTGAGATATGCGATAACCAGTTTTTATGGGATTCAGACAGGATTGCCCATATCTGTGATGGCATAAAAAATCTGAAGCTTAAATGGATCTGCAATGCCCGGGCTGACTACATAAAAGATGAAGAAGTATTGCGGTTAATGAAAGACGCGGGTTGCGAATTAGTCTATGTGGGGACAGAGTCATTTAACCAGGAAATTCTGAATGATATCAATAAGGGGGTTGATCTGGCCCAAAATTATAGGGCAGTTGATTTATTAAGACGCTGCGGGATTGAGCCGGAGGTTTCGGTTCTATTAGGGGCCTCGGGGCTGGAAACCAGGGAAAAGGCTATTTATAGCGTATCCGAGGCAAAGAAAATGAAGACTAAATTTGTCCATTATAGCATAGCCTTTCCTTTTCCGAACACGAAATTATATAAGACTGCCCGGGAAAATGGCTGGATAAAAGATAATGAATTTATTCCCTTGGATAATACCCGCGACGCTATATTGGACCTGCCTTATATTCAGGCTAAAATGTTAAAAATAATTGTAAAGAAATGCTACAGGCAACAGTACATATCTATCGATTTTATTATTAAACAGGTGTTTTATTGTCATTCGGTATGCGAATTTAAATATAAAATAAAAGCCCTTCTTCGATTTTTAAAGTATCTATTTAACAGTTTATAATTTTAATGAAGATAGCTATTGTCGGTACTAGGGGGATTGTTTCGTCTTATTCCGGAGTCGAGGCTTCAGTTTCCGAAATTGTTAAGCGCCTGGATAAAGGAAGTTATCGGATAACGGTGTACTGCCGGAAAGCGAAGGATAATAAAGCCGGCGGGAATATATATAACAATATAAAACTGATCTATATTCCGACCATTGAAACCAAACATCTTGCTACCATACTGCATACATTTATATCCGCCATCCATGCCCTATTTTCCGGGAATGACATCGTACATTTTCATTGCCTTGGTCCGGCATTGTTTTCTTTTCTGCCGGGTTTATTCGGTAAAAAAGCCGTAGTAACTATACATGCCTTGGATTGGAAGAGGAAAAAATGGGGGATCCTTTCTCGTTTATTCCTTAAATTATGCGAATACCCAGCTATATGGTTTCCGCATAGGACTATAGTAGTATCTAAGGTACTGAGGGATTATTTTGAGAATAAATTCGGGAAGAAAGTATATTATATTCCCAATGGAGTTAGTTTTGATTCTTGTCCAGCCAGGGATGACCATCGCCTGGAAAATGGCCGGTATATCCTGTTTGTGGGCAGATTAGTTCCGGAGAAGGGGATCCATTATTTAATCAAGGCCTTTAATGAACTAAAAACAGATTTTAAATTAATAATAGCCGGCGAGCCCAGCTTTACCGGTAAGTATTTTAAGCATCTAAAGGAAATTTCAGGCAAAAATGTAAGATTTGTCGGTTTCGTTGAAAAAAACATGCTTAAGGATTTGTATCAGCGCGCGTATTTATTTGTTTTGCCTTCAGACGTTGAAGGGTTGCCTGTTTCTCTGCTTGAAGGTATGAGTTATGGTAAATGTGTATTAACCAGCGATATACCTGAATGTGTGGAGGTAACAGGAAGCCTGGGAGTATATTTCAAGGTGGGCGATTATCTTGACCTAAAAGATAAGCTAAATTATTTGATTAATAATCCGGATCTAATAAAAGAAAAGGGAGCCATCTTGAGAAAGTGGGTATTCGAAACGTACGAGTGGGATAAAATAGCCGAGGGAATGGGACAAATATACACATCATTATTTATGAAGAAATGGAAAAAGTAACTCTTTATATACCTTGTTTTGACGCCGAAAGGACTATTAAGGAATGTTTGGATAGTGTTATCGCGCAAACTTACCCCATAAATGAAATAATCATAATTGACGATGGCTGTCAGGATAAGACTATGGATATTGTTTCGAAATATCCGGTTAGAGTTATAAAGCACGATAGAAATAAAGGTTTGGCTGTTGCCAGGAATACTGCTTTCAAGGAATGCAGAAATGATTTTGTAGCTGCTTTGGACGCGGATTGCGCAGCTCATAGCGATTGGCTTAAGCAGATTATGGATTGTTTTTCGCAGGGAGATATCGCCGGCGCAGGCGGCATTCTTATAGAGAGGCATACCAATAGCGTTGCCGATAAATGGCGGGCATTACACATGTCTCAAGCATGGGGAAAAGAGGCTATTGAAAACCCGCCTTTTTTATATGGTAACAACACCGTTTTTAGAAAGAGCATAGTTAAATCTATGGGTATGTATAACGAAATATTCAGAAATAATTACGAGGATGTATGCCTATCGGCATCATTTTACGATAAGGGTTTTAATTTGGTCTATAATCCAAAAGGAATTGTGGAGCATTTACGTCAAGATACCGTACTGTCGGTTTTAAGAACATATCGGAATTGGCAATATCATAGGAATATTAAGATTG
>JAHKAP010000056.1 GCA_018825985.1 Candidatus Omnitrophota bacterium | reverse complement strand
GGTTTGGGTTGAGCCATCTTTCCATGAAAATTTAGTGTTGCTAAGAACTGCTCCGACAAGATTAATTCCTACGTTTATTAATAAAGAGGTCCCTATCTGTTTTTCCCACTGCTTCCAGTTAGCTGCGGTAGAATAAGTATGTTCCCTATCCCTGCCGCTGCCGGTTATTAACCGGGATTCGCTATCTTTTATTCTGGTTAAACCGCCGATGTTCTCCTGGGAAGTAAGAATGTAGCCGGTGAATTTTTCGGAGAATTTACCGATCGGAAGAAATTCCTCTTTATGTTCATCCAGGAAATATATCTTTTCACCGGAAATACGGGTAACTAAGATAAAGTGGTCGCCCTTTAAGTGAGCAATGAAAGGAGTAATATTTGCGGGGACAGTCTCCTTTAAGGCACTTCCGGATAGATTAGACGGGGACAGTCCCTGGGTTAATTTAACTGGGTATAGTTTGAGGCCGAAGAATTCAGCGGCCTTAGAAAGAGCGTAAAGGGAATTTTTAATGACCTTGGGGTTGCCTTCCGGCTTAATTATGTCATTTAAGATATCTACGGTTAAGACTAAAACCGCGATATCCTGTTCTTCAACTTTTATCCCCTGATAGCTTAAAAAGTCATACAGGGCCTTGGATCCGCAGGGCTTGCCTTGTAGCCAGTTAAATATCTCCTCAATCCTCTTAGAGGTTATTTTTAGCGGTTTTTCTAATTCTACGGTTAAAGTAGGGGAGATTTTAATAGATTTAACCGGTTTGCCAGCAATATCTTTTAAGATATTCTTTACTGTAATGGGAATATTCAGGTTACGAGGGTCTTTAAGATAGGTTGGGGCAAAAGTGGAAAGCGCAGGCCTGTTCCAAAGCACTCTCCAATCATACTCAACTGCCTGAGCAGCTTGCTCAGGAAGAAAAACCACGACTATAATAAATGCTACTACCCTGATCCAGGATTTAAAATTAGACCTAAAAGCAGGGGCAGTCCCCTTATTATCAACAGGGGACACTCTTGCCAATCTATAAGATATAGGCAAGGGTGTCCCCTGTTGCTTGGTGTCACCATTATTGGCTTCGTTAGAGGCTTGAGTTTTAATTTCTTTTCTTTTCATTTTATTATTACCTATATGTAAATGAAAAAAAGAAAATTTTCCCCTTACCCCTGATTCACCGATCTTCTCATCGCGTATTTCAGTCATTTATTTAGCGATTAAAAATGCTTTGTAAAACATCTTATTAATCTCTGAAATAAAAAGCCGACTTGTCATATACTGCGATTTCTCGTCGGTATCGGCAACCCGGCCGTCTTACTAAGCGTGGAAGAATTATGCTTTAAAGACCCGTGGCTTTGTGCCCCCATCTCGCGATGGGTTTACCTTTTCGTTCCGTGGCTTTTTGATTACACTTAAAGATAACATATAGGTATAGTGATGTCAAGTATAATTTTAGCTTTTTTTGGTAACGTTTTCTTTTCTTTACCTGTTCAATTTAAATGTAGTTAGCGTATATTTCTGATCTTGATTTTAGGTGGGTTTTTGCTTATAAATAAGCTATTTTAAGCAATAAAAAGGGGGCCATAAGAATAGGCTAATTAAAGCCCCGGGACGTCTTCTCGGCCCCCAGACTCAAGACTCAGGGACACCTCGGTAACTAATCGGCAGCTTGCCTACCGGTCGGCAAGAGTGTCCCCTACTAAATTCTCAAGAACGTCCACCAGATTGGACATTCAGATTGGACATTTTATGCTTGATTACTTCCCCATCATTGATGCTCTTACTGTGCTTTGTTGCATAAATTGCATCATAACCGGGGCTCCGACAATAATACCAATCACCGGCAGAATAAAGACTATCAAAGGAAAAAGCATTTTAATCGGAGCTTTTAAAGCCATTCTTTCCCCTCTTTGAAACCTTTGGCGCCTTACTTCTTCGGATAAAACTGTCAGTATTTCACCTACTGAAACACCCATTCTATCTGCCTGAATTACAGTCCGGACAAAAGTATTGACTTCGGGGATATCCAAGCGTTTGCCCATACTCCGGAATGCTTCCTGTCTGGACCTGCCCATCTCCAATTCCCGAAAAACCAGCAAAAACTCATCAACTAAAGCGCTAGGCTTGGCGCGCTCAATAACCCACTTTATTCCGGTTATAAAGTCCAGGCCGCCGCCAACGCACAGGGAAAGCAGATCAATTGTGTCAGGAAGGTATTTTATTATTTCCGCTTTTCGTTTACGGGTAAGGTTCTGTAAATACACATCCGGCAGAAAAAATCCCAAAACGCCGGCGGCAAGCAGCCAAAGAGGCTTAACTACTTCCATTCCGATAAAAATATAGAGCCCTAAAGGCAGGCCTATAGCTAGAACCTCCTTGATAAATAAAAAACTGTCAATAGATACCTTCAGGTTTCCTGCCATCAATTTTTGCTTCAGATTTTCATCGCCGCCTAATAGTTTTATTAAAGGGCGGTTTAGGGGCGCTATTAAGGGCAATATGTTAACCGGGACAACAAAACCTTTAGTGCGTTTTTTCTCTTTTATTTCTTTTTCAAACTGCGAGCTTCGCAGGTCCGGGATACTTTTACCAAGAAAATAACTTACTATCAAAAAAATACCCGCGGCGAAAAATAGATATATAAAGACTTCCATTAAACCTCCACTTGAGTTAATTTATTGATCAAAAACATCCCGATTAACTCAGAAATAACCGCATAAATCAATAAAATCCTGCCAAGCTGAGAAGACAACATCAGCTGCAGATACTCAGGGTTAGCCTTAAAAATAAACGCCGCGAATCCGATCGGCAAAAAAGACATGATTGCGCCCTGCCACCTTCCCTGGGTGGTTAGAGTTTTTACCTGCTCGGAGATCTTGGTCTTTTCCCGGATTGAATTCGCCAGGTTCTCAAAAATAACGGTAAGGTTGCCTCCCGTATCCCGGGCGATGAGTATAGCTGTGGTAATAAGGTTAAGGTCCTCGGAAGGCATTCTTTTGTTTAATTTCTCAAATGACTCCTCAAACCTGATACCCATCTTATTCTCTTTTATAATCAACCCGAATTCGTCGGATATGGGCTGGGGCATCTCTTCAACTAAAACTTCCAGGGCCTGAAAAAAAGATAACCCCGCCTTTAAAGACGACGAGAGGATCATTAAGCCATCTACAAGTTGGCTATGAAATTTAGCCTTCCGGGCTTTATCTTTTAATTTAACCGATATGGACGGCAGGAGTAAACCCAGGACGCCGCCCGCTATCGCGCCTATGACATTCTGAAATAAAATGAACCCGATTATCGCGGTAATAAGCGGACTTAGAATAATTAACGGCGGTTGTTTCTTGCCATTTTTGCCAAAGAAACTAAATATTGCTTTTTTTTCCGGCTGGTTTAGCCTGCCATCTCCTTTATTCTGCAATGGCTTACTTAGAACCTTGGGCATGGCTGACGTAAGCGCGTAGATCAAGAGCGCTGCTGAACAAAAAACCACTATAAGCAACAATATCAACATTTTTTATATTTTATCCGGCTTCCATCATAATCATAGGGCTTATTTTTGATACTGCCTGCCTGCGCCAATGCTATCTGCTGACTCCCGGTAGCCGCCCTGAATATGGCGTTTTAAAAAACCGAACATCGCCATCAATGCGGCAACAACAATTATTATAACTACGGCGTATTCTATGGTTGACTGGCTGGTAAGGCTATTTTGCTTCTTCATACGTGATATTTATCATGGTGCCGCTGCCAATAAATGAAGGCATTAAAGAAATCATCAGACGTTCATTTTTTAGGCCTCTAAAGGTAATTATGATTGATTTTTCAAGGCCCTGGCTTAGCCCTGCGCCTGCGTCAGGAAGCGCCTGCGGAGGTATAAACTTACCAACATCTTTTTCTTGCTCTATTGACCAGCCTGCCTGCTGCAAATTAAGACGATAAAAACCGCGTACATCCTCTAATCCTGCGGACGTCAAATACCTTACTGATATGGATTTTGAGCTTTTTAACCGTATTGAACCAGAACACCGCGCGCCCGGATAAACCGGCACGGTAGGAATATCTTCGCAGCTCTGGACCTGGAGTTTTCCGCCGAGCTTCCCCATTTTAGCCTCAGTCAAGACAATGCTGATTTTCTGACCAGCAGCGGAATCGCCTCCCAACATTACCAAAAAAAGATTATCTCCTTTTGAATATACCAATAAT
>JAHKAP010000055.1 GCA_018825985.1 Candidatus Omnitrophota bacterium | reverse complement strand
CGGCCTTGGCTATCACATCAATTGCCTTTGTGGTCCTATCAGCTGACATGCCCTTTATTGCCTCCTGCGAATACTTTCCATACATGAAAAACTTAGCCATTTTCCACCTCCTATCTTTTGTGCTGCCAAATCCTGTCCAAATTACCAATCCGCCCGGTGTTGATCATCCCATTCGCTAACATCCTTTGTTCACCCGCATACCTACCTAATCTAACAGAAAATTTTAAAAAACCAGAAACATCCCTAGTTTTACCTAGTTTTATTCTTTCCTAGGATCTTTAACCTTAATAATTTCATTAAAATTTATACCTATTCCAAATATATTTGGTTGTAAAATTAAATAACGAGAGAAAATATCTCGCAATTTATGCATCAGGCCTTTTTGATCACCTTTATTTGCGAGCATTTCTAGCATTACAACTCGCATATCACTTCTTTTTTCTTTAAATATAGGAACTTCTAATTTTAACTTTGATAAATACGTTACAACAATATCACTTTTATTACAAGTCTAACTTTGAGTCTGGATGTTACCCGATTCTTCCCTTTGTTACCCGATGTTTTTAACTTAGATGGGCACATTTTGGGCACAAACAATAGGGACTGGACAGTTAGGTCCAGTCCCTATGTTATGCTTAATCTTACTTAATCAATTTCTGGATATTAGTGTTCAGGCGACGAAGATTAATCGATATATCCACAAGAACGGCAAGAATAAAAATTGAGACCACTGATGCACTTAACGCTAATATCGAAGACATAGTCACTCCTTTTTTTAATCAACGGACCCATGTGAATTCGAAGCCTGGGACCCAAGAACAAACCAACGGTTCGAATTGGTTGCATTTTCGGTGGTTTACCGTAACCGTTCTAACGATCTTTTAGCCGCCTCTTGATTCACTCCCCACATCTCCCTTTTTGTTTATAATGGGGGAGAAAGCCTGTCAGTAAGGAAATAGCTATAATGCCCCGCGCCTGTCGGCGCTCCCACATCTCCCGCGCCACCGCTCAATATCGATAGACAACGCTTCATTGGGCGCCGGCTTTTATAAGTAATTCGATTATAGAGTCTACTTTATTTTTTCCTGATTTCGCTATTGATAAAGCCGTGTTACCGTCGCTTGTTTTAACATTAACGTCTGCGCCTTTATCTAATAACAGCTGCACTATATCAATCTTGCTGTTACTTACTGCGTGCATCAACGAGGTCCAGCCAAAAGCATCCTGAGCATTAATATCTGCGCCTGTTTCTATTAAAATCTTTGCGATCCCGGTTTTTCCGTGCCGGGCTGTAAACATCAATGCTGTCATATCACTGGGACCCACATCATTAACATCTGCCCCCCTTTCTAGCAAAAGTTTTACAATTTCAGTCTTGCCAGAGCTTACCGCGCACATTAATGGAGTCATGCCATCAGAACCATTTGCATTGACATCTGCGCCTTTATCTAATAAAAGCTGAATGATTTCAATGAAGCCGGACCATATCGCGGATATCAGTTCTGTCTCGCCATTATGGCCTCTGGCGTTAACATCTGCTCCCCTATGTACCAAAAGCCGGGCTATCTCAATTCTTCCATTATTTGCCGCATGCATCAATGGCGTCATACCATTAGAGCTCATAGCATTAACATCTGCACCTTTATCTAATAAAAGCTGGGCAATTTCAATCTTACCCGAACTTGCAGCAAGCATTAATGCTGTTTCGCCGTTATGGCCTCGACCATTAACATCTACGCTTTTGTCTATTAAGAACTTTACGGTTTCGATATTCCCAAACCATACCGCATCGATTAATTGCGTATTAGTACCGGGAATATTAGCTTTTGTATCTGCGCCTTTGCTTAGTAAGAGTTTTACGGTTTCAATACCACCAAAACTTGTTGCATACGATAGTGGTGTCATACCATTAGAGCTCATAGCATTAACATCTGCCCCCCTCTCTAGCAAAAGTTTTACAATTTCAGTCTTGCCAGACCATGCTGCATACATTAATGGGGTAGTACCTCCATCGCCTCTAGTAACATTGACATCCGCTCCATTATCTAGCAATATCTTTACAATTTCAATTAAACCAGACCATGCGGCCTGCATTAACGGTGTCATGTCATTGGAACCCCTGGCATTGACATCCACGCCCCTGGCTATTAATTCGCTGACTTTTGATACATTATTGGTTCTTGTCGCAGCCATCAACTCATCATTGATATTAGCTAGACAAACTACAGGAAGCATCATTAAACTAAAAACTAATATAAAAATAAGGTTTTTTAATCTTTTCATTTTTTCACACAATCCCTGCTGGCGGTGCGTCTATAAAGTCGTTCGAACAATGTTTGTTTAGGCACCGCGCCTTGGGGCGCTCCCACATCTCCCGGGCCCCGCCTTCACGTAGAAAACGGGACACCCGCGCAATTCCTATAAGCGCGGAGTGGTGCTATCTTTTCAAAAAACTGCCGCACTTTTTAGGGGTGGAGATTGATTAAGTAAAATGCTTTAAAGTGCTAAAATATAACATATTATAGATGATTATGAAGTATCCTTATTATGCTATCCCAATTGGCTTATATCGTCAAGACAGCTTATAAATAAACCAGTCAATGCTTAGCTGCAGCACGAATTATTCCCCTTATTCACAAGCTTACAGCATGAACTGGCATTCGCCTTCTTCTCCATCTTCTTATCCATTTTTTCAAAAAACTTCTTAAAAAAACTTCTTCTTCATTTCTTTTCTATCATTCGACTTACCTTCCATTTAACCCCCCTGCAAGATTAACTAAATACAAGGAAACTTTACTTTAAAAGTCGTACCCACATTCACCTGGCTCTCTACGGATATATCGCCTTTGTGTTTATTGATAATACTCTGAATTAAAGCCAGGCCCA
The DNA here is from genome assembly GCA_018825985.1 of Candidatus Omnitrophota bacterium. GTDB lineage: Bacteria > Omnitrophota > Gorgyraeia > Gygaellales > Profunditerraquicolaceae > JAHKAP01. Next base: position 11,766 of record JAHKAP010000055.1, on the reverse strand, counting down.
AACCAGTACCCTCACCTACTTTCTTAGTAGTAAAAAATGACGTAAACAGCTTGGCAATATTCTCTTGAGTAATACCGATACCATTATCGGAAATAGACATAATAACACTTTTGGCCTCGGGATCCTGGTAGGTTTTGATAGTTATGATACCACCATTTTTGTTCTGAAATTTTTTCTCAATCGCCCATTTAGCGTTAGATATAAGCATCAGAATAACCTCTTCCAGTAATTGGGAATCAGCCTTGATATTTACTAAATCAGGCCGAAGGTCATTCTGAAAAACAATGTTACCCAGCTTCATCTCATGTTCGATAATTACTTTTACCTCTTCTATGAGCGGATTCAAGGCCAAGGGTTCAAATTCGCTTTTTGCGGTGTGCGACAAATTGAGGAATGCCTGAACTATCTTTCTGCATCGTAATGCTGATTGCTCAATAATCCCGAGAAGTTCTTTAAAATTCTCCATGTTGAATTCTTTTTTCATCCCCGCTTCCATTTTTATTAACTGAACATTATTCAAGACTCCGGTTAAGGGATTATTAAGTTCGTGAGCGATGCCGCCGGCTAATTGACCAAGCGAAGCTATTTTGGCCGATTGTATTAACTGTGCCTGAGTTTCTTCTAGTTTTATAGACGCTTTTTTTCGCTCAATAACTCCTGCCAATGCGTCAGTAATTGCAATCAGAAAATCTTCTTCTTTTTGACTATGAGGATGGTTTTCGCTTACATATATATTTAACACACCAAGCACCTCACCGGAAAATATAATGGGAACACAATAATGTCCGTGGGGCATTATGCCTTCATATCTTATTTCATGCCTTTCATCAAGATGATCAACAAATTGAATCCGTTGAGTCAATGCCGCTTGACCGCAAAAACATCTGCCGAAAGGAATGCGGGCGCATGATTTAAGTAAATATTCAGAAATGCCTTTCCAAACTTTCATTACCAAAATTTGCGATTCATCTTCAACAAGAAATATACAACCTTTAGATTGAAAACTAAGCAAAGGGATGGAAAGAACAAGCTCAAGCGTATACTTTAGAACTTCATCAATAGTAACCGCTTTTAATGAAAATTTAAGTAATGAATTTAACGTTTTCTGGATATCGTAATCTCGTCTAATTTCCTCTTCTATCTGCTTGCGCTGATTAATCTCGACCTTTAATAATTCACTAGTTTTTGTTAATTCTTTAGTCCGTTCCTGAATTCGTATTTCTAAATCATCATGGGACCTCTGTAGCGCTTCCTCCGCCAATTTACGCTCGGTAATTTCTCTTTGAAGTTTTTCTTCCATTTCCCAGTTAAAAATTCTCAGTATTCCGAGTATTGCCCAGGTAATAATTATTGCGCAGATGGCACGAAATATTTGAACAGGAATACGCACTGCCATAAGAAAGGAATCTGCATTAATCCAATCAGAAGGGAAAAAGTCTGCCTTAGGGACTACCAGTCCGCCTAAAATTCCGTAGGCTAAGAAAAATAGGCTTCCCCAGAAAAAATATTTTTTTACTTTTAAGGAGTATAATTCTTTATTTTCATATTTATAGTATGAAACAAGGCCAAAACTAATTAAAAGTCCGCCAGGGAAACACAAAAGATACCTTGCCCAGATGCTTCCTATTTTCCAGAAGTCAGTAGACATAAACCCAAAAATAAAAATGACAAGCCCGACAATCAAGGTTAACCACCAGCCAAATAATTTAGTAATCTTATCGCGGTGTTTTTGTCCGCATATATGAAAAAGCTGTCTACCAAATTCAAATAAGAACAGGAAAGAAACTATAAGGATAAAACTACGGACAATATCAAAAACAGGGCTTCTACCTTTAATTATTGCCCACATATCCAAAAATTCATTTGTTCCGTGAATCAGGCCAAATCCTGCTAAAAGCCATATGATATTCGCGAGCTTAAACACGCTCCTTTTTTTTCGCTGAACCAGGATTGCAACTCCCATTACTACAAAAGCTAATCCATAGATAAAATAGACAATATCTAGATTACGTTGAAACCAATGACAAATTAAATCCAAAATTACATACATTTTTTAACTCCTATTTCGACACTTCAAGATTTAGTAAATGGGTAAATGTGGATAGCGACTACCTTCTCAAAAAACAGTCGCTGTCCATTTCTTGTCCTGACTGGCGGTGGTTTACCGTCACCGTTCTAACGATCTTTTAACCGCTTCTTGATCTACTCCCACATCTTCCTTTTTTGTTTCTAATGGGGGAGAAAGCCGGTCAGTAAGGAAATAACTAATAATGCCCCGCCCTTGACGTCTACGATGTCAAGGGCTCCCGTATCTCCCGATTCACCGTTCGGCTTCTGTAGGCAGAAGCCTCACTTGGCGCCAGCCTGGGCCGGCTGGCTTGGTGCTTTTGTTAATGCGTGGTCGGCTCGTCTTGCCCCGCCCAAAAAAGGCGGGGCAGCGTACTTTAAGGCATTTAAGAAAGAACTCTTGTCCGGCTATGCCGCAATCGACACAGAAGTGTCGCACTTGCCCATCCGATAGGGCAAGGTGCAACACACTGAACTGGCAGTGCGTCATGCCGAGCCTCTTGCGATTAACACTTTAAAACTGTTGGGGGCGGGGCGCGCCCCCACCCGCGCCCCGCCTGGCTATTTTTTTTTACCCTGAGCTTGTCGAAGGGCAAAAAACTGCCGCAATTTTTAGGGGGAGGTTTTAGTTTTCCCTCCCCCTCTCCATTTTAATCAGTTCTCTTTAGCGCCCTTCTGCCCATTCTTTCGGTGATCTTTCCGTCTTCAATTGAGAAAACACCGTTTACCAAAAGATACGATCTAATCGTGCTGAATTCTAACCTCTTCCTAACTTAGTTCTATAAAAGCGTAGCTAAACAAGACTAATACGGGAATCGCGCTAGAACAATAGAACCCTTCGGAGCAAGTCGATCTACTTTTATTCTACCTTCGCCAATTACTTTATTAGAACGGTCTAAGGCTTGAATACAAATACTATCTCCTGTTTTTACATGCTTTCCCACAAGAAAGAAGATTCGACCTGGCACCATTCTCATTTGTCTTCGATCTGCGAGAGAGTCAATGCTATCAGAAACGCCCATGGACATTTCTCTGACTAACATCAATACCGGCCCTACAAAAGGAATGGGTGCGCCAAGCGCCGCTACCGAACCTATCCCTTCGACTGTATTGCGCGTGCCAGCCTTTCCTGCCAATATTTTATCCATCTCTCTCTTACCGCGAGTCTTCGCTTGGATATAACAATCATCTACCGGCCAAGATGTCGAAACATTTATACTGGGCTCAACAATAAGACGAATAACTTCTACCCTGGAATCTATCTTCCTATATTGAAGCTCTTCACCTTTTTTAAGACCCGCTATCTTCTCTGGCGCCTGCCCAACCATAACCATGCAAATCAAACTATTGTCAGTCAAACTATCCCACCCACTTGGTAAATCTTCGGCTTTATATCTATTTTTTATATAAGAAATCATTTCTCCGTAGTCTAACGACGCACCTTTTCGACGCTTGTACTCTAGCAATAATAGATCAATTGATAACCAGTCTGCTCTGTTGGCCTCGTTTTGTGCCGTTGCATCCTCAAGAACACCCGACTTAAAACACGCTTGAGCATTATCTAGGTCATTCTCCGCAAGATAGAGTAGTCCGTTATTAAGATAAAAAAATGCTCGTTCATACGATTCTCCCCTAAAGACCTTGCTCGATTCACTCCCGCTGATACCTGTCGCAGCCTTAACTTCTTGATTAGTGGCGCTCAAATTACTCATAATTAATCTGGCTTCATCAAAAAGGATTTTAGCTTGCTCCAAATCATTGGCCTGCAAAGCTGCACATCCTAAATCTGCAGATATCAGTGCCCTACTGAGGGAAGATGCTTCGCCCATTTTGCTTAATGACTCGCGTATAACTTTACTGACATCTTTGTCTATCGGCCCATAACCCAGAACTGCTGCGTCCATTGCAAGCGGACGTGAAGACGCTCCAAAAGTTTCTTTACCTGCGTACGATGCACTATTCGTCTTGGTGGATTGCCAATACCCGGCACATCCGATGAGAAAGATCGGCATCATAAACAATGTCATTTTTTTAATTATCTTCATCTGAATATCCGATTTCAAACCAAAGAAAATAAGAAGTCTTGCGCTTTAATTAACGCAACTAAACTTTATCCACCTATCCAATGGCTTTCGCAATATCAGGAGTCATCTTCATCATTATGTCTTGAAGTGCCCGTTTTAACATATTTTCGTAGTCGCCCGTCGAGCACAACAAAGCCAAGCCCCCGGCACGACCGATATATTCTTTGTTAAGAACCACAACACCGGACTTTGTAACTGTCACGCTTACTCGCACGGTGCCAATATAAGTCATATACATTTTTACATATGCTTCAGGAACAGAGCCAGAAATTACTACTACCGCATCAGACGGAGCGGCATCTGAAAACTTTTGAACGTTATAGCCAGCCTTGATCAATTCATCAGATAAAGCATTTGCTACCCATGCGCCGACATCTTGATCTTTTGCCAGCACATCCGCAGTCTTCGTGAAGCTATTGCGCATCTCTCCCAACTCAGGTTTCTCTCGAGTATCTGTAAACTTGACAATTGCCACGTTCTGTTTTATCGCCACGCTCAAGGTTGTAACGGGCTGGTACTGCAACGCAATATAGCGATTTCCAAAGGCGCATCCGCCAAACATCGCAATAACAACTATAGCTGCAAAGAAACGAACTGTATTGCATAAAAAACAATTTTTCATTTTCATTCCTTTACGTTCTCCTATTATTTTAACATCTCTTGATTAGCGTAATTGATCGCCACAGCAAAATTCAGATTCTGCCCTTCGTCAAAACCGGAAGATGTAATCCCGATTACCTCTCCCTTCATATTAAATAGTGCGCCACCACTGCTTCCAGGAGAAATTGGCGCGCTAATCTGAATAAGCTTAGTACCATTCTTATCCCTCAGCGCACTAACTAATCCATCAGAAACTGTATTTTCAAGACCCTTAGGATTGCCAATTGCTACAACCCGCTCTCCAACAGATATTTGATCTGAATTACCCAAAACTACCGGGACAAAATTACCAGAATCGTTAATTTTTAGCAATGCTAGATCCCTAATTGTATTGTTCTTTACTACCTTCACATCTGAATAGACTCGATTATCGGCAATAAATTTAATGGAAATCGTTCCACCGCCGCTAATAACATGGGAATTTGTTAAAATCATTCCATCTGAGCTAACAACAAAACCGCTACCCATCGCCTTTTCTGTTTGTATAAGAACAACCGATTTGCCATAAGAATTAACTATGTCCTCTGCTAAAGATATCGGTAAGCTTTTATTTGTAAGCTGGCTTGAAGAACCTAGTAATGAGACGCTTTCTTTATTTGACGTATCTTTACCGAAAATTTTATTCCAGCGTTCTGTTTCATTATCTTTTATATGTTTAACCCGTTTTGCCGAAACAAGGTCTCCTGCCTTAATACTTTCTTTTATATCAAATAACTTCCCTAATGATAAATTCTTTTCCATAATTTCAACAATCTTAATTTTAGCAATCTCAGTGCGTTTATATCCTAAAACGCGATCCCCAACCTGATCTTTAATCGGTTCTTCTAGGCGGATTACAGCAAAAACATCATTTTTCTCAATTTTGTCTTCAAGCCCTGCATTTATGTATGCCCCTTTATCATCTAATCTAACTATATGACAAGTCCAAGACTCGCCCTCCATATTATCTGCAAGTATACTAACCGCATCTTTTAAGGCATCCTGTAAATAATTCTTTTGTCCCGTGCCGCTCGCAACGATAGCTCCGGTATTAACATCTGCCAGACGCAATGTGGCCGTATATTGACTAGTGCCGAACCGCTCGCCATCTTTATTTGGAAGAATATCTCCTAGTAAAATATATTGCACCCCATAAATATTCCCCAAGTCAATTCCGGGTTGTTTTTTTGACCAATCTGATTTCTCAAATTTAATCTCTCGGACTAACTGGTTTACTTCCTGGCGCTCCACTACGTCAAACATATTAGTTTGCCTAAGAAGATCTGATAATAATCCTGTGACAGCATTAGTTTGCTTATCGGCAGGTTTTTCTAAATTTGGCGAAGCAATATTTACAGTATATGTTTTTTCATTCTCTACGCTCTTCACTTCTGCCTTATTAAACAAACTCCCTGCAATATCAACCCGTTCACCAAAACTTCCGATTGCAACTTTATACCTAAGATTCTTTTCTTTAACCTGACTCAACTTTTTTTGTTGATAAGTAAATTCACCAGTCGAATTCTCAGCTCCCAGGACATTGTCCTGAATTATTAACCCACAAACTACAAATAAAATAAATAAACCTAAATATATATTTCTTTTCATGGTCCACTCCTTAAGTTTTTATTGAGCTTTGCGAATACGGATTGTGTAATCCTTGGCTTTAGGACTAAATGCAGCTGTTTTATATGCATAAGTCGTATACCCAGGAATCAAAACAAGCTCCCAATTTGTATCATCTCCAACTTGAAAACCTTGATCATCCCGGAAAAGGGTCTGGATTTGCAGCCTTAGCATCTCATCTTTCATATTTCTAATTTCACAATAGACTTTCATCCGCTTATCTTCCGTCCATTCTACCTTTTTAGTCAAAATGACTATACGTTTAGAAGAAAATTGATTATCTAAATCCTTGTCAAGGACGACAATCTTAAGATTCCGCTCTTTATCCTGTTGAACATCATAGGGAATGGCATGATATGGCCCCGAGGCACAACCGCTTAAAATAAATATACCGACCAAAAATGTAAAAACACACCAAGCTTTAGACATATTAAACTCCTTATGTTAATTTATTGATAAACTACTCCTGCTGCGCCCACCCGCTTAGTTTCATAGGCATCTTCCCAGATGATATCGCTAGTCTCCGCATCAATTAATTGAAAAGACATTAAAATATAATCAGATCTACTACTATTAGCGGCTTTTGATAGCCCGGTTAATTCTCCGGTCAGATAAAAATCAACTCCTGCAAGATCACCTTCCTTACTCGCGGTTACAAGATCATTCCGCTTGGCTTGTCGTTCTTTAAGAATATCGTCCATGCGATCACGGGCAAGAAATCTAACTTTTCCGCTAACGTTTTTATTAAGCTCTATACGAATCTTTTGAGTAAAAATATCTTTATTAATTATAAATCTTGTATTGTTTTTAACTGGCAAAAGGGCGATCCGGGGAGTTCCGTTAGCCCTCATAATCTCAGGAACTTCTAGAATAGACAACGCCATTTTTCTTGAAACCGTAAGAATGTCCGTCGATTCTATACCAGTTCCCCCTAAATTATCGTCATTATCAGGAAGAATCGTACTAGTATGTGAAACCGGAACTGTAGCACAGGATGACAAAACAAGCGTTAGCGAAACAACCATAAGCAATGCCCAATATTTCATTTTTTCCTCTCCTTTAATATATTAGATCTTTAACAATAGTTCGATTTTGCAATGCAGGGTAACCATTCTTAAAACGTCCCTGATCTTCATCGAATTTATCTTCTATTTTAATTTCATGAGTCTGTTGGCCACCTGATATAAAAAAAACTGTTTCAACTCTTCCAGCATAGCTAATTTTCCCTGGTACTACATCAAATATCTTGTTAACGGCCGCAGAATACTCCGTGGCAAAGAAAGTACGGAACATACCGTTAAAAGACGTTATCCTATAGATCCCTCTGGGCAATTTTAAAGAAAACAAAAATAAATCATCCTGCTGAATATAATTTACTTTCGGGTACGGGATAAAAAACAATTGCTTCTCACCATATGACTTGTATTGATTGACCTCTTGTAATGCTATGTTCGTAACCCAAAAGGTATTCTTTTGATCTGGCCGTTCTTTATTATTAAATTTACTAGAAAAAAGTACTGCCCCTTCATTAGGCTGTAATGCTAAAGTAGGTGTTTGTTTAAATAACAAATATGGACTAGCGCAACCCGATGTAAAAAAAGATAGTATTATTATGAATGTCTTAAATGAAAAACGTTTTTTTATCGGATTCATTCTATAATCCTTCTTATGATAATGTTGTCCCCTTCAAGAATATTTACATCAAATTCTTTACACAGTTCTGTAATTATACTGTTATTGGCATCCGAAACTTGAAGCTGAATATGATGTAAGCCTACTGGTAGCTTCATTGGGATTACTCGTATTTCAGCTGGTAGCAAGCTCCAGTGACGAACATCGGCTGCGGGATTAGCCATGGCACTTCCGATAGCAAACGCCAAAGAAATAACTGCTAATCCTGCGGCTGCGTACGATGCGCCTGCACCAGCATTACTATATGTTCCAGACGTAGAAGCTTGCATTTGTAATTGATTTGCCTGATTAGACATTTGCTGAGACATCTGCGATAATTGGTATGAAATTTGCGCTGTTGTCTCTTTAAACTGAGCTTTACCCTTAAGAATACCATCCATCAACCGACCACCACGAGTTGATGCCTGATAAAGAATATCATTATTACATAGACTTTTATTTCCGTCAAAATTATCCTTCTTATCTACCAAAAGTATAACGCTATTCGCTTTATACGGTTTGGATGTAAAAATAGAAATATGACCATATTGACCAATCGGGTATTTAACTGGTCCTCGCCCTAACTCAATAACAAATAAAACATTATTGTTTTTATCAACAACTTGCTTAAGAACTTCCCTGGAAATTTCTTTACCTTTATCCGTACGGACTCCGGTCAACGTCGCGATAGCTGTTTCCAATTCTTTAATTTCTGCTTCGAGCGCAAGCACTTTTTTTGATTTCTTAGGAACGCCCTTTGATTCATCAGCTTTTGTTTTAGCGGAAAAATTAGTACCTGGTCTTTTCGGAGTTACCGATCTTTCTTCTTCATCTTCATCCTCTTTATCTTCTTTTGATGGAATTTCTCGATGCATCAATTTATCTAATTCTTTCTGTTTTTGACTCAAGAGATTTAGCTTACTTTGCTCATCGGAAACCACCCCTCTGTTAATTGGGTGAGATAATAAATAGGCCTCTTGTGCTTTTTGGAAATATTCATCACTCATTGGCTGATTATTACGTAGTGCCTCAAATCTCGCTGCCAATAAATACAACAAAGTTACATCACTCTTATAAAGCCCACCTTCTACATCTGAATCGCATAATATTCCGGTTTTCACTGCAGCAAGAGCATTATCATAATCATGTTCTCGTTCTAACAACAAAGCTACATATAATGAATTATAGACTTTTTCGTAAGGATCTCCTTTGTATGCTTTTTCTCTTTCTTCTCCAATCAGCGAAACAGCTCTAGATTCTAGACGGCTGAAGGCAGAAACATTATTCATAAGATAATAGGCATCAAGAAATGCATTCAAAGCTTGTTTATAATCTCCTGCTGCAAGATAAATCGAACCTAACTGGTTATTCCAAAGAGCAAAATCCTTATCCTTAGTTTTCGTAAAAGCAGCGAACAAAGAACTGGCTTTAGCAAAATCACCTGAGTAGAAGGCAAACTCACCATCCATTGCCTGTTCCTTTGGGATAATTTTACCTTCAGCAGGTTTTAATTCATCCGATCCATTTGATTCGAGTGATTCTGATTTAGGATGATTAAAATTTGTTGTCTGGGCTAAGGATATAGTTGACTGGGTAAAAAGAAATACCGCAATTAGGAGAAAACAAACTAAATTCTTTAAAACGTATTTTACCAATAACTTCTCCTTTCTAGAAGGAGTGAGCTACAAATAACTAATCATATTATATAAGTAACTCAGTGTTTGTCAAAACTAATTAATTCAAGAAGAAACTCCTTGCTATCCCCCTATTCCAACCTTAAGGAATTTGAATCTGAAGCAGTCGAATGTACGGAAAGTTTTAACATCTACAGTATGCTCCTTTCTTAACTCTTCAACGAAGTCATCAAATGCAGCGTTAGTAGCCTTTATCTCTGTCTTCGGGTATCTGGGCAAAATAGCTATTTTTATTTATCACCAACTGTTTAGACTCGGTTATTATATTGCAGATTTTCACCCAATCTGCTCTTAATAAAGATCAGTAAGCTTATTGATGTTCATCTTGCGGAGAATTTAACGCTTGAAGAATACCAGGCCAAAAAGGAAGTTTTGATCAATGAAAAGAAAGAATTACAGGAAAGAACGCGGGATTTTGCTGCCGGGAGCAATAATCGGTTCGAACAAGCCAAAGAATTTGTAACCTCTTTGAATAGAGCCCGTTGCGCGATTGAGGAGGGAAATTTAGAATTTCAGAAAGAATTTCTGAAAAAGATTGGTTCGAACTTTATTTTAAAAGAGCGCCGCCTCAATTTCTCGACGGAAGCTAGCTTCCGTCCCTTGTTTGAAGCAGCGCCCTATCCCTGCTGGCGGAGAGGCAGGGATACATTAGAATTTAATCTTAATAAGCCCCTTTTACCACCAGAAACACCACCAGAAACCTCTCCTAATTTCGTAATCATACCATCATCTGCTCGTCAACTCAAGCACTTTTGCTAAACCTTCACTTGTACTGTGGCTATAAAAAGTAATCACAACGTCTGAATCCTTGTTCCCTGATATTGCCATAGCGTCTATGATAGGCACATTGTTTTTCCCGCACTCAACCCAATATCTATGCCGGAAGTAGTGGCAAGTAAATTTTATGCCTGTAATCTTTTCGCTGACTATTTTTAGATAATCACAAATTCTACGCTGGTTAAGCTTCTTATGCCGCCTGCTTAGGAATAAATAAGGCGCCCTATGTCGAGACGACTCCTTATATGCCTGGCCAATAAGGATCTCTAGCTCTGAATCTAATTGATTCAAAGGAGTATATTCATCGGTTTTAGTCGTTTCTGCGCGTATATTGATTTTAATGGGCTTAATTCCATCCCAAATCACATCCCTTCTCTCAATAAGAGTAGTCTCTTCAACTCTTCTACCTGTGCGCTTCATAAAGTAAATCGGCCCATAATAATCCGGCCTGTCTTTCTTGATGAAAACCAAGAGTTCATTGATTTTAGTGTTGGTAATTTCAGGATAATACTTCTTATTAGGCTTTGGTTTCTTAATGTGCTCAGCTATGTCTTTAATTATCTTTTCGCTACAGAACCCAAGCTTATACATCCGTTTCATAATTGCCTTAACATAAATCAATTCTCCCCTTAATCCTTTTGGCCGGTTTAACTCATTAGAGTAATAGTTCTTATATTCCTCAAAGAATGCTAACGTCAATTGGCTTGGATTTTGCACATAAGGAAATTTTAAATTTCTAAAATCATCAAACATCCGCCAAAAGACCTTTTGATAATGAAGGTAAGTTTTCCGCGGCTTACGCTCTCCTAATATTCCGCCACCTATACCTTCCCACACCTCTGAGAATCCGGCCGTGAGGCGCAGTTTCTCGGCTTCGGGAGTCTGCAGATCCTTTTGCCTTTGGGTTATCAGCTCTGCCCTTTTGTTATAAGCCTCCTGCATGGAATTGGCTTCGACAGTCTCCCAGAATCGCTTTCCGCTTTTACTTAAGCGGAAGTTTACCTGATAATTCCCTGCCCTAGTCTCTTTTATACCAAGATATCTTTTCATTAGTTTTTCTGTGATTCAAACCACTTCCAAAATTCAGGAGCGTGAGATAATAATCTTTTTCCGTGTTTATTTAAAGGACAGCCGGTTCTTTCTTTCCAGCGCTTGCTATGAATTGTATTTGGCCTTATATGCAATATGCCGGCGATATCCTCAACCGT
>JAHKAP010000054.1 GCA_018825985.1 Candidatus Omnitrophota bacterium | reverse complement strand
CGGAGAGGGTGGGATTCGAACCCACGTGAGCTTACGCCCAACCGCTTTTCGAGAGCGGCCCGTTACGACCACTTCGGTACCTCTCCAATATTTATCGATTTAACGGTTTTCCCCGATTTGCGGGATGACCACTCTGCCAACTTCTTGATTAGTTAAGTTTAACGGCGACGTTCACGTCCTTCGCCGCTAGGTCCTCTACCTGGAGGATTATAACCTGGTGGATTTGCTGAACCCTCGCCTGGTGGATTATAACCAAGTGGATTCCTGGGTGGAATCCCTGCTTCTTTCATATCGGTCCTTAAATCCTGGCGTTCCTGTTTTAAATCCTGCATATCCTGCTGCCTTTGCTGCATATTTTCCTGGCGCATTGCCTTGAGTCGAGCTATTATTTCCTGAGTTTTTTGCTGGTCGCCGGACTGGATAGCTTGCTGAATCTGGCTCCTTAAATCCTGCTCTTCCTGTCTGCTAACTTGAGAATTTTCCTTCATTTCCTCTTTCTGCGCCTGTACCTCCTGTATATCACTGCGCAAAACTGACCGAACTGATGATGTATCTACTTGTTGCGCTAAAACAATTCTGGTAAATACTAAAACTGGCCCAAACGCTAACAAAACTATCCCTATTTTTGACATCTATACCCCCTTTTTTTAAGTTAGTATTTTAAATAAATTATATTTATTGGCTGGATACGAAATTGTTTTTTGATTTGTTCTATTTTATATCATCTGCGCTTCCCGGTCAAACTATTAGTGCTTCTTCTCCCGAGCCTTGATCTTATGCCAGTTGAAAATAATCTCCTTGGCTGATTTTACTTTAGCCTTGCCAAAAACATGGGGATGCCGGCGTTTTAACTTTTTAATCAAAGTATCGATAACATCCTCAATATCGAATTTTCTGGTTTTAAAGGCAATCTGGGCATGAAACATCACCTGAAGTAATATATCCCCCAGCTCTTCTTTCATATGAATGTTATTTCCGCTTTTTACAGTCTGAATAAATTCTTCCGCCTCTTCTCTAAGATATGGTATCAGCGACTTATGGGTCTGCTTCTTATCCCAAAGGCAGCCTTTTGGCCCATGCAGGATAGCGAATAATTTTTTTAAGGCAATGAATTTAGTCTGTTTTTTCATATCCTTAGCTTACCTCGATCTCCCTGACTCCGGACCGAAAAGACTTTTTCACAGAATGCAGGCGTTTTGATTCCAGCATCTTTAATTTTGCCCGCCTGGACCTTCTCCTCTTTTGCCTGCGGATCTTCTCGATCCGCTTCCTCTCCTGAGAGAGTTTACCTAAAATAATGGATTCAATTTTTTTTAAAAGTATTTGCCTGGCAAGAAAACGGTTCTGAGCCTGGGAACGCTCTACCTGGCATTTAACTTCAATTCCGGTGGGTATATGCTTAAGATAGACGCAAGTAGATACTTTATTTACATTTTGTCCGCCGGGGCCTTGAGAACAAACAAACCTTTCTTCAATATCCTCTTTGCGCACCCCCAGACGCAACATCATCTCCCGCTGCGCCTTTTCTTTATCTAATCGAACCATATAATTATTATTTAGAGAACACTCATATTATACTCTAAACACAACTTTGTTCAAACCATAAATTATGCTATAATCTTTAATAAAGGATAAATTATGCTAATCTCATTTCAGACCCAGAATTATTTTTTTATTGTTCAGCTTAACCAATCCCATACAGCCCGAGAAATTTCCAGAAATATCCCGCTCGATTCCGAGATCCTGACCTGGGGGAATGAGCTTCACTTTAAAACCGGAATAAATATACCTGAATCTGAAGATAAACTTACCAATGATGTAAATGTCGGAGATGTTGCCTACTGGCCCGAAGGAAGCTGTATATGCGTCTTCTACGGGCCAACCCCTTTCAGTAAAAGCCCAAAGCCAATTCCAGCCAGCCCGGTCGTGATCATTGGAAACACCTATGCTAATCCCGATGAATTAAGAAAGGTTCGAGAATCAGAATCGATCCAGGTCAGGCCCATAGAAGAAAACTCCGCAATAAAAAATACCGACCCCAAAGACGAGAGAAAACTTACCCAGCAGGAAATTGATATCTTAGTCCAGAAACTTTTAAAAATAAAATTCAGTAAAAATACAAATAGATAGTTGATTGGATAAGGCTTCTTATCAGAAACTTAACAGGAATCGCAAACCGCAGGCTATAGCGTTAGCGGCTGCCTTGTCGGCATTAGGATTAGTCACCATCTGGATATTCGGGGTTAAGGTAATGTATTCATTCAGATAGATCCGGTAATAAGCCTCATAAATGGTTTCAGCCCGGCTCACCTGCAGATCCTCCGATTCATTAGCCCGGCGATAGTCTTCGCCCGTAATAGACTGGGCTACTCCCAGACCCAAACAATCAAATTTACGCGCGGGAATCAATTCCATAACCTGGACTCCAAAAGACCAAAAATGTTCGATATCCCTCACCTTTTGATCAGCAAAACCATAACGCATAAACAGGGTGATTTTACTGGTGAGAGCCTGGTCGAAACTTAACCCAAAACCTAAATCTTTATTCTTTATGCTACCCTCGTCATCATTGATCCGGTCAAGATTATCGCGGGTCAGGTGAAAGATAAACCGGTAATTACCCGGCAATTTTCCGAACTTTGGGCTTAAGCCTAATTCATTAATGAAAAAAACACTGTTAAAGCCTCGGTTCAGACCGACTTTAGTAGCTGTAGATTCTACGGTAGATGACCCAGACTGAAAATATATATAATCATTGGGCTGAAATTTTATCATCCCCCCTATTCCCTTAGTAGGAAACGGGATAGTCTGGCTGAGAACCAAAGAATTAGATAAAAACTTGGTATCCCCGGAATCAGCAACTTCGTTAGCGTCAAACCAATCGGAAAGATCAAGTTTTCCCGCCGCTAAATAAACCTTGTCCTGCAAAATACTTTGTTCCAAATATAGCTCAGGCACATAAAAAGCAATATTCCTGCCGGTATTGGTATTGAACAAAGAATAAGTCGGTATGAATTTATCTATTCCCTTATTCTTATCCATTTCGAATTCTACAATCAACGACCCGCCTGGCCAAAGTTGTTGAGACAGGTCCAGATTCCAGTACCAGAGCCCGCGGCTTTTACCTTCATCATTTTGTCCTTGGAGTATAGCTTGCTGACAATAGTTAAAAACAAATCCGAATCTGGTCCCGTATTTTTCAGCGAATTTATCCCGGGACCGATTAAAGGTATTAAACCAGGATTCTTTGGCCTGCTGGCCTTGAGCTTCTTCGGCAACTTGCTCGGATATTTCTATCGGAGTAAGCGCAGCCCAAGAAATCCCCACCGCAGAAATTACGGTAAATACTATCAGGGGAAATATTCTTGGTATTAAGTTTTTTTGAACTAACATGTTAAAGATAGGATTTATTATATCAGAAAAACGGAGGCGGAAGGATTTGAACCCTCGAGGCACCTTACGATGCCTAACGGTTTTCAAGACCGCCGCATTCAACCACTCTGCCACGCCTCCGAAATACAGGGACAGGTCCCTTTGCCCTAACATTATATATTCCAATATGTTCTGATGAGTCAGATTGCATTTTTAAATATGAAATCAGTATAAAAAAGTGAAAAGCGCCTTATTGTAACTTATATATACCCCGATGATTTATAGTGAAGGGACCTGTCCCTGTTACTTTAAGAAGGTATAAAAAGTTGTTTAAACACAACATAGAATATACCATGGGCAATCAGGTAGGTATTGTTGCAAAAATTTACAAAAGAATACTTGGAAAATATCAGATTCAGGCAAAAAGCTGCGATAGAGACATTAATGATGAAGACTAGGGAAAAACCAAAAATATAATTGCCTTTTAAAAAATCACCTTTTTTGCCCCTCAGGGTCTTGGCTGAAAAAACCAGATGCAAGGCCAGACTAAAACCAAATAGAAAAACCAGGAAATTCTGGACCCGGGCGGAGCTATCCATAGCCAACGAATATAAAATAGCGGCAATAATAGCATAGATCGGGATTACATAAGGAGCAACCTTTACCAGGGGCGCGAAAAACCTAAAAATTACCTCTAACACCTTATGCCCTTTAGCGTAGATCTTGGCCGGTTCAAAAACAAATAAATAAACTATCAAAAAACCGGTTACTCCATTCCAAAAATAATTCCGCCAAACAGCGTCAACTGTCTCAAATTCAATTAAAAAAGCCTTGGTTGAAGAATATACAAAAACCAGTAGACAAATTCCCAGGATAAACTTGATTACTCCGAAAGACTTATCCCAGAATTTCGCTATCCCGGATTTGACCTGATTAATACCGGCATCAAGTCCCGAGCCTATCCCTGAAACGGCAGGCTTGGCATTATCCTTATTATTAAGCTTAAGGAATTCTTTCTTTTCCATTTAAATATGGCCTTAGGGCCTCGGGGATAATAACCGAGCCGTCTTTTTGCTGATAATTCTCTAATATCGCGATCACTGTCCGCGGCAGGGCTACCCCTGAACCATTCAAGGTGTGCGCAAAATCCAATCTTTTCGTATCTTTTCTTCTAAAACGTATATTCGCCCGACGAGCCTGAAAGGCCTCAAAATTACTACAACTAGATACCTCAAGCCACTTATCCATGCCCGGGGCATAGGCTTCTAAATCATAACACTTGCTAGCGGCAAAGCTAATATCCTGTGTAGTTAAAGCGATTACCCGGTAAACCAACCCCAGGGCTTTAAGAATATCTTCCGCGTCATTAACTAATTTTTCCAGTTCATCGTAGGAATTTTCAGGTTTGACGAATTTAACCATTTCCACCTTATCAAACTGATGGACCCGCATTAAACCCTTAGTGTCCTTACCGTAGGAACCGGCTTCCCGGCGAAAACAGGCAGAATAAGCAGTAAGATATTTAGGTAGATCCCCTTCTTCCAAAACCTCATCCCGGAAAATATTGGTCACTGGAACTTCCGCAGTCGGGATAAGAAACAAATCGTCATCTTTTAACTTATACATATCCTCTTCCATTTTAGGAAGCTGCCCGGTCCCGGTCATTGAAGCCCGGTTAACCAGAAAAGGGGTAAAGACTTCGGTATATCCGTGTTTCTGAGTATGAAAATCCAACATAAAATTAATCAGCGCCCGTTCCAGTTTCGCTCCCCAGCCCTTATAAAGGATAAAATTCGAGCCGCTGATCTTGGTAGCCCGGGGGAAATCAATTATATCCAGATTATGGCATAATTCCAAATGGCTAACCGGCTTAAAATCAAATTCTTTAGGCTTACCCGAAGAGCGGATGATTTGAGCTTTAGCCGATTCTCCTTCCGGAACGCTGGAATGCGTTATGTTAGGAATAGTCAGCAATAATTTATTTAAATCCGCATCTATGATCTTTAATTTCTCTTCCAAAAGATCAATCTTCTGGGCCGTGGATTTCATTGAAGCTATTATATCCTTGGCTTCTTTTTTAGCCTTTAAAAGTCCAGTGATTTCATCATTAGCCTTATTCTTTTCCGCCCGCAGCGCCTCCAGCTCATTTAAAATAACACGCCGGGAATCATCAGCCTGGATGATCAGATTTAGATCAAATTTATTATTACGCTTGATCAGCGCCTGTTTGACTAAATCTGGATTTTCGCGAATGAATTTTATATCTAACATGTTTTTGGCGTATCTCCCAATTCAATACTTATCTTGTCGTGGGACAATCCCCTAAAAACGGGAACAGTTAAATATGAAATAAACCTTAGGGACAACTCCCCAAAAAGCGGGGACAGCCCCTATTGCAATAGTTTTAACCTTTGATAACTCCAAGAGGCCGCATCCTGCAGACCCGCTTGGAGATACCAGCGTTATGCACCACATCTACAACATCATTAACATTTTTATAGGCCTGAGGCGCTTCCTCAGCAATAGTGCCGCGGCCGGATGCTTTGACTATTATACCCTTGGAATTCAATTCTTTCAACAAAGAATCTACGTTTATAGTCCGGGTAGCTTCAGTCCGGGATTTTACCCTGCCTGCGCCATGGCAGGTGCTGCCAAAGGTTTCTTCCATCGCCTTCTGAGTACCTACCAGTAGATAAGAATTCCTGCCCATATCTCCCGGGATTATCACCGGCTGGCCGATCTTCTTGTATCTCTCTGGTAGCGCCGGATGTCCAGGGGCAAAAGCCCGGGTCGCGCCTTTACGATGCACACATAAAGTTTTTTCTTTGCCGCCGATAAGGTGTTTTTCAATCTTAGCAATATTATGAGCTACATCATAAATCAAAAACATTCCCATCTTCTGCCAGGAACTACCCAGGACTTTTTCAAATACCTTACGGGTGAGAAACATCAAGCACTGGCGGTTAGCCCAGGCATAATTTGCCGCGCATTTCATAGCTGATAAATAAGCTCTTCCTTCCTGGGAATTTACCGGAGCGCAAGCCAGCTGGCGGTCTGGTACATTAATGCCATATTTATTTAAACAATGGACCATACTTTTAGTATAATCATCGCAGATCTGATAACCTAATCCCCTGGAACCTGAATGGATCATAATCGAGATCTGGCCCAAATCCAGGCCTAAAACATCGCAAGCCTCCTGGTTATAAAGTTGATCGATTACCTGAATTTCCAAGAAATGGTTACCGGAACCCAGGGTACCGGATTGAGCTTTGCCTCTTTCATAAGCCCGATCAGATACTGTTTGCGGGTCAGCGCCTTCAATCGCGCCATATTCTTCAGTGCATTCCAGGTCATCGGCAATGCCATAGCCTTTTTCCACTGCCCACTTGGAACCTTTAAGTAAAATCTCCCTTTCTTCCTTAACGCTAACCCTGATATCACCTTTTGAACCTATGCCGGACGGAACATCTGAAAATAATCCATAGACTAATTTTTCTATTTTGTCGTTAATATCTTCGTAAGTAAGATCAGTCTTGAGCATTCTCACCCCGCAGTTGATATCAAAACCAACTCCGCCGGGAGAAATAACCCCGCCCTCTTCAATATCAGTTGCCGCTACCCCGCCAATAGGAAAACCATAACCCCAGTGGCAATCCGGCATAGCCAAAGAGGCATTAACAATTCCGGGCAAGAAGGCTACATTAGCTATCTGCTCTAAGGCCTTATCTTTTTTAATATCCTTGAGTAGCTTTTCATCGGCATAAACCATCCCCGGCACCCGCATCCCCGGCTTATAACTTTTAGGGATACGCCAACGGAAATCATCGATTTTTTCTAATTTTCCTTCCCAGGGATCAGACATCGAAAATTACCTCCGTCAGCCAACCTTTTTTAGTTTGCTCTAATTTAAGCTGATGGTATGTCGCAGCCTTAATCTCGGTATTCACATTATAATTATCAATACTTTCACCAAATACTTCAGCTTCTAAATTATTATTATCCAATTTATTAATCCTGAAATTGGAGAATATTAAACCCTTTGCTGACGATAGAGACAATAGTTCATTGAGCCAATTTATAAACAATTCTTCCAAATCACTCGCACTTTGTTTGATCTTTATTTTTTTTAGGGTAGCTGTTTTTGGAACGGGAATTTTATTTCGGGTAATGATATTGAACATAGCCAATGCAGAACTTTTAAACAGCCCATTCAAACTTGCCGCCTTTACCCTGATTCCTATATCTGCAGTATGCTCGATTAATTCATAATTCTTCTTCGGGACAGATCTGACTAATTTATGCTTATCTTCAGAACATAAATTCTTAATCTCAATCTCCCGCCTTAAAGCCTTACCCTTTGAATCAGATGCCTCGCAATATATCAATTCCGCTGGCCTTTTAGACCTTATATATTTATAGCCTTTTCCTTTATTATGAGTTATTAGTCTTTTTGCGGGATCGATTGATATGCCGGTATAGAGCGAATTATCACTGCATCTTAGAATATAAACATACCACATATATCGGAATTTTATGGGCCATGGTGGAGTCGAACCACCGACCTTGACATTAAGAGTGTCCTGCTCTACCGATTGAGCTAATGGCCCTTTTGTAATTTAGAAATAATTATACCTGCTTTTAGATGGGCTGTAAAGTGTGATTTTGGCTTGGGCCAATAATTTATTATACCCACTTTCCCGATCAGAACGGAAACAGTTTCAACGCGCCCGAGTGGGATCGAACCACCAATTGCCAGTTCCGAAGACTGGTGCCCTATCCATTAGGCGACGGGCGCTCAGCTAATTTACGCTATTTCACACCTGCCGCCAAGAATCTCCTTGATCTCTTCTAGTTTCTTAGCGCTAAGGGGCCGGATATCCGGTTCAACGGTAACCCTTACCGGAGAATTTAAATGTATCTTATCCGGCCTTATTTTTTCGATTACCTCTTTAAGTCTATCTATATGTCCCGGGCTATCGTTAACCCCCTTTATCATCATAACCTCCAGCCAGATCTTTCCCTGGAATTCTTTGCTCAAACTGACTAACCCCTCAATCAGGCCATCTAATTTAAGCGCCTCCGCAGGCCTGTCGATCTCAGCGAAAATATCTTCTGATACAGCATCCAATGAAGGAATAATCAGGTCCGCGCTCATTAATTCCTGGCGGATTAATAAAGAATTTAATAAGGAGGCGTTAGTAATAACCGCGATCTTGATATTAGTAATACTCTTGATCTGTCTGATCAGATAACCGATATTAATGTTTAAGGTGGGCTCTCCTGAGCCTGAAAAAGTGACATAATTGATTTTATCCGCTTCCCCGGGGTTATTCTGTATCCAATTCTTAAGCTCCTCAATGATGTCTTGGGCCTTAAAATACTCCTTCCTCTCTATGGTCTTATCCGTAGTCTTTCCTAACTGACAGTAAATACAGTTAAAACTGCATATTTTATAAGGAGTTAAGTTGATGCCCAAAGATAAACCTAACCTGCGCGAGTTAACCGGTCCATATATATATTTCATGATAATTATTATACCATAAATAGCCCAAAAAAACCCCGCCCCTTTTATCTATTCATATCTTTAATTATAAAAACTTGAATAATAAAAAGGTGCGGGGTAATCTATATTATCAAAATGCTATTTTACTTCAACAACTGAATTTTGGCTTCCAAAAGCATTGTAAAAATTATTGGAACACTTTGGATCAATGACCCAGGACCCATCAACATAAAATTTGTATTCATACCTACCTGGTTTAAGGCCTAACTTTATCCCCCAATTCCCCTTAGAATCTTTTTTACCCGCATATTTTTCTGTCTTCCAGTCATTAAAACTGCCAGCCACGCTGACTTTTTTTGCCTGGGGAGCGTATAACCTAAAAAGCACTTCCTTTTCCTTAACCTTGATGACCTTTGCCATTTCTACCTCCTTATTGACATACCACATAGATTATGCCAGACCCTGACCTAACCTATACCTTAATTATTTATACACAAAAATTTGTGTACTGTCAAGAATTTTTATAAAGCCACTATGACCAGGCCCTTCTTATCTGCCAGCCTTAAACTCTCTTCCTTGTCTATGAACAGCGTCTTTCCAGCTTCAATCCCCAGACAGGTAGCTCTGGCTTTGATCAGAGTTTTAACCGTATTTAAACCCACTACCGGAATATCGAAACGCATATCCTGCTTTGGCCGGCTAACCTTTACTACCATAAAACCTCCTCTGGCGATCTTGCCTGACCTGCGGATAAGATTATCTGTACCCTCCAGTCCTTCTACCGCGACTATTGCTTTGTTCTTTACGGCCACGGTCTGGCCTATATCTAAATGGGCTATTGCTTTAGCTAATTCAAAGCCGAAATGAATAACCTCCCATTCTGACGAATTAGGTTCTTTTTTGGTAAGCACGCCTTCTTTAGGTAAAGATTCTTCGATGAAAGTAGTAGAATCAAGCAATTTTAGACCCTCTTGCTCAAGCCTGATTATTATTTTGCTGAATATGGTTGCCGCCTTCATATCACTGATACCGGCTAACAACTCCCGGATTTGAGAATTACTCTGAACGTCTCTGCTAAAAAGCCTCCAGGGACTGATCTGTCCGGCCATAATTACTTTAGTTATTCCTTCAGCTTTAAATATAGAGAACATCCGGTTGTATTCCTTTAGATCCAACCAATAAACCTTATCTACTAGACTCTTGAGCTTGATAGAAGCCTCTCCTTTAATAGCCACAGCAACCACAGAATAATTCTTTTTTCTGGCTGCCTGGGCAAAGAGAAGAGGAAATTTCCGGTTACCGGCTATCAAACCAATTTTATTCATAATAATCACCGATGAGCAGTATTATACCAGGAGCTAATCGTCAGGAGCGGCAGGAACGGGTAATACCCCGCGAAGATTTCTTTATAAAATCCAGCAGATATTTAACCTCATTATTAAGCTGGGCTTCTTTTTCTACTTTTTCTAAAGCATGCTTAACGGTTATTCCGGAATTAAACAAAGTCCTGAACGCCCGTTTGATCTGTTTTATTGACTCCGCCGGAACATTGTTACGCTCCAGGCCGACTAAGTTCAATCCGTAGATCCGGGCCGGATGCCCGTCGCAGGTAGAAAACGGCGGGATATCCTGGACCACCTTAGAACAGCCTCCGATTATTGAAAGTTTGCCTATCCTGACAAACTGGTGGATCGCGCTAAGCCCGCCGATCACTACTTTATCTTCAAGCGTGACATGCCCGGCCAAAGTTCCGTTATTGGCAACAACACAGCCATTTCCTACCAGGCAATCATGAGCTACATGACAATAAGCCATAAAAAGATTGCTATTCCCGACTATTGTATGGGTATTTTCTTCGGTTCCGGGGTTAAAAGTGCAGTATTCCCGGATAACATTGTTGTCTCCGATCTTCAAATAGCTCTTTTTTCCCTTATACTTCAGGTCCTGCGGCCTGGTACCGATTATAGCTCCGGTGAATATCTCACACGCCTCTCCGATAATCGTATTTCCATCAAGAACGCAAAAAGCTCCAATTATAGTATTTTTACCTATATTAACATTATCGCCGATAATTGAATAAGGCCCTACCCGGACATTATCGCCCAGCTTCGCTTTTTTAGAAACAATGGCAGTGGGATGGATCTTATTTTTCATTTTCCAATTTTCCTATGAATCCGCAAAGGCGAACATTAAATCCGCCTCAGCTACCAACTTACCGTCGACAAATGCCTTTCCCTTAACCTGTCCGGTGCGGGATTTTACCCTGACCGCTTCTATTTCAAACATCACCTGGTCTCCGGGCAAAACCGGCTTACGGAATTTAGCATTGTCTATCGCCATAAAAAAAGCTATCTTACCCTGGTTATTTTCACAGGCAAGCATCATTACGCCGCCCACCTGGGCCATTGCTTCAATAACCAAGACTCCTGGCATAACCGGCTTCCCCGGAAAATGACCTTCAAAAAAATAATCGTTGATGGTAACATTTTTCAAACCCACTGCCCGCTTCCCATTCTCAAGCGAAATTATCTTATCCACAAATAAGAATGGCTGACGGTGGGGTAATATTTTCATAATATCGTTAATATCCAGCTCCTGCTTATTCAGGGATAAATTCCCGATGCTAATACTGTTAGAGGCATACTTCTGCCGCTGCTGGCTGATTTTCTGCAATAATTTTATATTTAAGGAGTGCCCGCTTCTTAAGGCTATAATATGGCCCTTGATCGGCTGGCCAAAAAGATAAAGGTCTCCGATCAGATCCAGGACTTTGTGCCGGGCAAATTCATTAGGATAGCGCAATTTATTCTTTATAACCCCGGATTTGCCTACCACCAGGGTATTTTCAAAATTTGCGCCCAGACCAAAACCCTGATCCCTTAATTCCCCGGCTTCTTCTTCCAGGCAGAAAGTGCGCGACAAAGAAATCTCATCCTTAAAAGTATTATCATCCACCACCAGCTCAAAAAATTGTTCCTTAAGCAAAGAATGGTTATAGTTCAAGGTATAAGAAATCTTAAGATCGGCAGCGGGAAGAATAACAATGCTCGCTGATTTTTCTTCGACGATGATCGGCTCTTTAATACTATAGAATTTACGTTCTTTATCCTGCTCTTTTATTCCGGCATCGCTCAGGGCTTTAAAAAAATCCCTGCTGCTTCCGTCCATACCCGGTAATTCAATATTATTCAATTCAACAACAATGTTATCTATCCCTAAACCGCAAAAAGCAGCCATCAAATGCTCGATAGTTTGTACCTCAACCCCATCCTTAACGATCGAACTGCATCTGAGGCTCCCGGACTTACAAACCAGAGAGTTATAATCAGCTTTTATCGCAGTATGATCAGCCAGGTCAACCCGGACAAAACTTATCCCTTTGTCTTCACCTGCAGGCTTGAACTTAAGAGATACTTGATTGCCTGTATGTAAACCAATGCCTTCTAAGCTAGCTTCCCGGGAAATAGTCCTTTGTTTATCCATAAATTATTGCCCTTTATCGGATTTATTATCGATTTTTTCTATTTTCTTCTTTAGTTCGCTAACCGTATCATATAGCCTGGGAAGATTCTGAACACAGGCATTAGTCCGTTTAGCCGTATCCACCGGCTTCGCCGGATAACCCCAAACAGTAGCATTAGCGCTCAAAGATTTACTTACCCCTGATTGGGCCATTACAACGCAATTATCTCCGATATTAACATGCCCTACTACCCCTACCTGTCCTGCCAATACCACATTATCTCCCAGGGTTACGCTTCCGGAAATCCCCACCTGAGCCACAATCAGGCAATTTTTTCCAATTACCACATTATGGGCGATATGGACCAGGTTATCAATTTTAGTGCCCTTACCGATTACGGTCTTATCAAAACGAGCCCGGTCAATACTTACGTTAGAACCTATCTCCACATCATCCTCAATAACCACCTTACCCAGCTGGGGTATCTTATGATGGATCCCATCAACCGTTACAAACCCAAAACCATCTGAGCCTATCACTGTCCCGCTATGAATGATTACATTGTTGCCGATAACCGAACCTTCCCGGATAGAAACATTGGGATAAATTACTGAGTTGTCCCCTATTTTAGTATCAGCCCCTATATAACAACCCGGATATATAATAGTCCTCTCGCCTATAACTGTTCCATCCGCGATAACCACATAAGCGTCTAATGCAACATCCCTACCCAATACAACTTTTTTACCTATTATTGCAGTAGGGTGCAGTCCCTTGGGCCGGGCCTCCTGAGGGACTATTAGAGAAACTATTTTAGTAAAAGCTAAAGAGGGGTTATCCGCGCGGATAATCGGCTTCTTGGCACTTTTGATATCCCGGGAGGTTATTATTGCCGAGGCTTGAGTCCGATCAATAAAAGGGAGGTATTTAGAATTAGAAAGAAAAGTAATATCCCCAGGCAAAGCTTCCTGAATACCCGCTATACCCGTAACAACGATACTCTCATCGCCGACCACTTCACCATCAATTAAAACGGCAATTTCTTTTAAAGTCTTACGCATTGCCTGAGCTTATTTTTTATCTTTATTCAGGATTTTAATGACCTCGTCGGTGATGTCCAAGTTCTTAGACTGATATATAAGTACCCGGTCATTAAAAACCAGGGTATAGCCTTCTTTCTCAGAATACTGTTTAACCGTTTCCTCGATAGCCTTAAGCACCTCTTTTTCTTTCTCCAGGCTATCCTTGCGCAAGTCAGCCTGCTTTTGACGGTCAAACTCCTGTAGATCCTTATACTTTGTCTCCATTTCAAGCTTCTTGGCCTCTTTTTCTTTATCGTTCAATAACTTTAGCTTTTCATCAAGCTGCTTTAATTCATTGATCCTCTTGTCTCTTTCAGTTTCATAAACTTTCTGTTTCTCTTCCAGAACTTTCTCGTATTCCTTGGTTTTTGTATATTCGGTAAAAGTACGGCTCAGGTCTACATAAGCTAATTTATCCGCCGCGTATACGAAACTGACCAGAACAAAACTAAACAATACACCTATTGCAATGGCTGTCTTCTTCATTTCTTTAATCCTCCTATACTTATTGTATTTATCCGCGTGTATCCGTTATTTTATCAGTGTTAATCCGTGCGCTAAAAACCATGGCTCATGCTAAAATGAATCTTTCCGTCACCTACACTATCTTCTCCTGATTCTTTATTCAAAGGTATGCCGTAATCCAGCATTAACGGCCCGATCGGGGTCTTGAGCCTGAAACCCAGTCCGTATCCGGATTTAAAACCGCCGGTTCCGATCTTACTTGCCTTTGACCAGACATTTCCCGTATCGTAAAAAGCGGCTAACTTAAGATATCCCGCGATAGGAAAAATATATTCAATATTTCCGATCATCACTGATTCTCCTCCCAGAGGATCTCCGGAGGAAGGATCTACCGGGCCAACCTTTCTTTCATTGTAACCTCTTACTGTATAGGCCCCGCCGGCGAAAAATCTTTCATAAATAGAAACTTTATCTGAATTGCCATATGGCTCAGCCCATCCTAAGCGGCCCTTGAATAATAAGGTCGAGCCTTTCGTTATAGGCCAATAATGAGCAGCCTGCCCATAGAATTTATAAAATTCCTTATCCCCGCCAAAAGGACCGCCAGCCAACTCAAAAGAACCATCTAAAATATCCCCTTTAACCGGATCAAAAACATTGTTACGATTGTCATAAGTAAGCCCATATCTCAAGCTACTTATTACGTTCGTTCCATATTCGCTAGCCAGGTCAGAAGAAGCGTTGGAAGAAATATTCCCGATCTTTATGCTATCATAGCGGTACACTAAGCTCGTTTTGACGTATTCGGAGATCTCTTTGCCTAAACGCAGATCACCGCCGGTTACATCCTCATCATAACCGTAACCGGTATCAGATTCCCGTTTATGCGTACGCCGATAAATATCAAAACCGAAAGAAACCGGATAATCAAACATCCAAGGCTCGGTAAAACTCAATTCATACCCGTTTGATACCGAACCCGCTGAAACCCTGAACTTGAGATTCTGGCCTGCGCCGGTAAAATAAGGAAAATTACGCCAGTCAAAATTCTTCTGCTCAACCTCGGCAAAACCGACAAATTGCTCTACCGAACTATACCCGCCGCCAAAACTAAAAGCTCCGGTTTTGCTTTCTTTAACATCCACAATCAGGTCTTTACGGTTTGGTACCTGGGTATCTTCGGTATCATAACTTATATCCTCGAAGAAACCTAAATTCTGCAGCCTATCCTTGCTGCGCCTTAATTTATCCCCGTCAAATTTATCGCCCGGCCTTAACCTCATCTCCCTGCGGATGACCACTTCCTTGGTTTTTATATTACCCCGGATCCTTACTTTATTTACATAGGCTACCTGATTTTCAACAATATTATAAACGATATCAATACGCTCAGTAGCCGGATTAAGATAAGTCGTCTCCTGAATCTGCATCGAGATATACCCGCGGTCAAAATATAAACCCTGAATTCCGGAAAGATCCTGCTTTAAAGCTTCCTGACTAAAAACCTTTCCGGTAGTGCATTCCTTAAGCCTCTCCAATATATTCTTTTCAATGATATCTTTATTACCCCT
The DNA here is from genome assembly GCA_018825985.1 of Candidatus Omnitrophota bacterium. Classification (GTDB taxonomy): domain Bacteria; phylum Omnitrophota; class Gorgyraeia; order Gygaellales; family Profunditerraquicolaceae; genus JAHKAP01. Next base: position 36,035 of record JAHKAP010000054.1, on the reverse strand, counting down.
GATACTTATTGTCCCGACGGTATATTTTTTGCCTTCCTGGATCTTTAGATCAATGAATAAAAACGGTCTTTTAGGATCATTCCTAATTTCATAATCCACTATTACATCGGCATAACCATTGCGCTTATAGAATGATTTCAAACGCTCGATGTCTTCTTTAAATACATCTTCCTTAAATACCCCGGCGCCAAAAAACCAAGCCTTCTTGGTTTTTATAACCTTCAGGATCCGCCCGGATTTAAAAGACTTATTACCTTCCACGGTTATATTCCTGATTTTTATCTTTTTACCCTCATCAATTATAAATTCAACCTTAGCCTTATTAGTAAGAGAATCAACATCAGCTTTATACTGAGCCTGAACCTGGCCGAAACCTTTCTTCTCATAAAATTTCTTTAAAGTCTGGACGTCTTCGTCTAAAGTCGGATAATCCAAGTATTGGGTTTCTTTTGATTTTAATTCGCCCTTAATCTTATCCTCGCTGGAGTTTAAGCGGGATATCCCGCTTAAAACGATCTTCTCGATTATTGGCCTTTCCGTAACCGTGATTACTATCTTAACCCCGCCTTTATAATCCTCGGTGTCTATTTTTATATCGCTGAAGAATCCCAAAAGGTAAAGCCTCTTTAAATCGTCACTGGTAATATTATCCTGGTAAGGATTTCCTATCCTGGTTTTCATTTTGGAAAAAATCGTATTAGTACTGATAGATTTATTGCCTTTTATATCGATGGCGGTAACGGATTTAACAGCAGGATAAATTACATCAGGGGCCACACCGGCAGATTGATTGGTATCAGCTTGGTCCTGGGCCAAAACAACCGTATTTAAACTTAAATACAAGAATAAAAAAGTAAAGATTACCAACCCTGTTTTTTTCATATTCTTTTTATTATATTAGAATTATCGCTTTTTTCAATAACTATTTCTCTTAGTTATTGAAAATAATATTTCTCGCGGATTCTCGCGGATTTATCTACGAATTCCCAGAGATTATCCGTTTATCCGTGTATATCCGTTATTTGATCTGTGTGTATCCGTGTATCATTTAACGCTTTTATTCTGCCTTAGCGGTATTCTCAAACCTGGTATATTCTTTAATAAAAGACAGGCTAAAAGTCCCTACCGGGCCATTACGCTGTTTAGCAATATTAATCTCAGCCAAACCTTCGTTTTCCGGAGTAGGTTTATAATATTCCTCTCTTAATATAAGCACCACTACATCGGCATCCTGTTCGATTGCTCCGGATTCCCTAAGGTCCGATAATAGCGGGCGATGGTCCGGGCGCAGTTCCACGGCCCGGGATAACTGACTAATAGCAATTACCGGAACATTTAATTCCCTGGCCAGGGCCTTTAAAGAACGGGAGATATCCGAAATTTCCTGTTGCCTATTTTCAATATTCCCCGATCCGCGCATTAACTGCAAATAATCCAGAACAATCATCTGAATATCGTAATTTGCCTTAAGCCTCCTGGCCTTAGCCCTGAGTTCCATTACTGATATAGCCGGGGTATCATCGATAAATATGGGGGACTCGGAAAGCTTTCCGGCTGCGGCAGTAAGACGCGGCCAATCCGACGGAGATAGATACCCCGTCCTGACGTTATGGGCGTTAACCCGGGCATGGGAGCAAAGCATCCTTTGCACCAACTGCTCTTTAGACATCTCAAGACTAAAAAAAGCGATAGGAACCTTTTGGGCCACGCCGGCATATTCAGCCATCCCTAAAACCAAAGCGCTCTTACCCATTGACGGCCTTCCGGCAATCACGATAAGATCCGAAGGCTGCAACCCGGCGGTCTTCATATCAAAATCAACGTACCCAGTCGGTATTCCGGTCACATGGGCTTTTTTCTGATAAAGCCTATCGATTGTTTCTATGCTATCCTTGACCAGGTCTTTTATATGTATATAACTGGTCTGGGGTTTACTGTCGCTTATGTCAAAGATCAATCTCTCGGCGGTATCTACCAATTCATCGATCTTGCCTTCGCTCCCGTGGCATAAAGAGATTATTTTCTGCGAACTATTGATCAGCGACCTGAGGATATATTTTTCTTTTACTATATGGATATAATGATTGACGTTAACGGCGCTGGGGACAGAATTAACTAACCCCGTGAGAAAACTTACTCCCCCGGCTGATTCCAGATCCCCGGTTCTTTTTAATTCATCGGTCAGAGTGATCAAGTCGACTGCTTTGTTAGAGTCGTAAAGCCCAAGTATCGCGGAAAAAATCTTACGGTGAGAATCCTTATAAAAAGAATTGACGTCCAGAGATTCGATACTGGTGGCCAATGCGTTCTCATCCATAAGCATTGAACCCAGCACCGCCATTTCGGCCTCTAGATTCTGGGGTGGGAGCAGATCTTTAGCGATATCAGCCATATATTATTTTTTTACTATCCAAACCTTGATCTTAGCGGAAATTTCAGAATGCAGTTTGACAGGAACCTCAAATACGCCCAAGGACTTTATGGGCTCATCCAGTACAATTGAATTTTTATCAATATTAAATCCTTCTTCATTCAGAGCCCGCTCAATATCCAGATTAGTAATACTTCCGTAAAGCTCTGTTTCATTCTGGGCTAAGGAGGGTAGAGTCAAAGATAATTTCTCCAACTCGGCCTTTAATCCCTCAGCCTGTTCTTTTAGTTTTTCATCCCGCAAAGATTGAATTTTGCGTTTCTGCTCTAAATCCTTAAGATTGGCCGCAGTCGCCTGAGCTGCCAGCCCTTTTAACAAAAGGTAATTCCGGGCAAACCCGTCTTTTACTTTGACTCTTGTACCGGCCTTTCCAATCCCTAATACATCCTGAATTAAAATAACTTCCATATTTAACCCCTCATTTATTTGTAGGTGCAATAAGGAATAAGCGCCATGAATCTTGCAATTTTAATGGCATTAGAAATCTGCCTCTGGTGTTTGGCGCAGTTTCCTGAACCCCGGGATGAAACAATCCTTCCCCTCTCCTTGACAAAAGACTCCATAGTTTTCAGGTCTTTATAATCTATGACTTTGACTTTATCCGTGCAAAACCGGCAGACTCTTCTTCTGAAAAATGAAGACATGCCTGATTTTCTGCTAGATCTTCCCCTCGGGCCTCTAGCGCCTTTAGCGCCCTTGGCGCCCCTGGGACCTCCCTTTGAACCACCGCTCGTTTTAGCTTTCATTTGATTTATCCTCGCTTTCTTCTAACCAGGCTGTCTCAGTAGTTGAATCTAAAGGCGCTGGTTCCTCGTGAGTTTGCACATCGGACTTAGGAGCACCCCCTAAGAATTGCACTCTTTCCGCCCTGACCTCAATGGTATTACGGGTCTTTCCGGTATTATCTTCCCAGGAGCGCGACTGGAGCCTTCCCTCTATAAAAACCGGGCTGCCCTTATGCAAATACTGATTTGCGGATTCAGCCTGTTTATTCCAGACCACCGCGGTTACAAAACAAACTTCTTCTTTTAACTCCTGGTTTTTATCTTTAAACTTCCTGTTGACCGCCATTCTTAAATTTACCACCGCTGTCCCCTGAGGCGTATAACGCAGTTCCGGGTCTTTAGTTAGGTTACCTATTAAAAAAACTTTATTAAAATTAGCCACCTTTTACCTCCTTGAGTCCCTATATTCGTCCCGACGTAACGTCGGGACATTTAGCGAAATCCGCCAAGTATTGTGGCGGATATAAACACTTTCCAATATACTTAACTTATTTTAATGATCAGCAGCCTGATAATGCTCTCGTTTAATTTATAGGCGTAACGAATCTTTTCCAGGGCCTGAGTCCCCAGGTCAAAATTAACCAGATAATAAGTGCCTTCCTGAAATTTCTTGATCGAAAAAGCCAGCTTTTTCTTTTCCGACCAGACAGCAGCCTGGCTTATCTTTCCGCTGTTTTTAGTGATCGCCTCAGCGATCTGCTCGAATACCAACTTTTTATCCTCTTCTGAGAGGTCCGGTTTAATAATGAACATCGCTTCGTATTTATTCATTCTTGCTTACTCCTTCTTTGTTTTAACACTGATCTTTTTGTTAAAAATATTCATTGCCTTGATAGCTCCTTCACCAATCCAAGCTAAAGAGCACTTGCAGGCCTCTTCGACCATTCTATCTTTTTCTTTTACTTCTCTTTTGCTAAATCCGGATAATACAAATTCAGTAATATCCACCCTTTGGCTATCCGGCCGGCCGATCCCTACGCGCAAACGGGCAAATTCATCGTTTGATAACGAATCTATTATCGACTGAATCCCTTTATGGCCGGCAGAAGAACCGCGTAATTTTATCTTTTGCCTGCCTAATTCTAAATCCAGGTCATCGCAAATTACTAAAAGGTTTTCGAATTCAATTTTATATTTCTTTAACAAAGAACTCACTGCCAGTCCGGAGCGATTCATAAATGTAAGCGGCATGGCCAGAATAACTCCAAAGCCATCTATCTTGCATCTGCCGCTTAAAGCGGCAGATCTTAACTCTTTTTTCAGGGAAACTTTGTATTCCTTGGCCAGGGCCTTTATTACTGAAAAACCTATATTGTGCCGCGAGCCTGCGTATAGAGGCCCCGGATTACCCAGGCCTACGATTAATTTCACCCCGCACCTTCTGTTCTATTCATATCCTGCAACCCTGCACCTCTAAATATTTAAATAACAAGAAGGCTCAGGGTTCATCCGCCTATTTCTTTTCTTTTTCCTTATCTTTTACTTCTTCGGCCTCGCCTTCTTCACCCGGAACTTCCTTTTTCTCTTTAATAACTTCAGGCTCAAACTTCTCCTCGCCTTCAACAGGAACCACAACCTCTTCTTTCATCGGGCTGACAACAGACAAAACCACCGCTTCTTGCTCGGTAATAACCTTAATATTGGCTGGGAATGTAATATCTTTAACGTGAATGGAATCGCCTATCTTCAATGCTGTTACATCCACTTCTATGTCTTTAGGTATTTCGGTGGGCAAACACTCAACCGTAACCTCCCAAAGTATATGCTCAAGAGATCCACCCTCCTGCTTTACTCCTACAGGTTCACCTTTAGCAGTTACAGGAACATTAACCTTTATTACTTTTGTAAGCGATATCTCGTTAAAATCCACATGGATAATATCCCCTTTCACCGGATCATACTGTATCTCTTTGATCAGGCAGGGCCGGGGTTTTTTATTTTTGTCGTCTTTAATATTCAGATTTAAAACCAGGTTCTCCAAACGATGTTCATGAAGAAGTTTATACAGGTCCTTATGGCCTATCTTCACCGGCATAGATTCTTTGCCATCCTTATAAACAACTGCCGGGACAGACCCTGTTTTCTTGAGGGCTTTATTTCCGGACTTGCCCAATTCTTCTCTTTGCTCTGCATTCAATAATATTTCTTCCATTTTACTTTTTTCCTTTCAAGCTTTTATATTTTTTAGTCAAATAACGAGCTGATCGATTCCTCGTGATGGATCCTTTTAATGGCCTCGCCCAATAAAGAAGCCACGGAAAGGACATTAATCCTTGGATGCTGTTTTTCGGTAGAGAGCGGTATGGAATCGGTAATCACCAATTCCTTTAAATCTTTACATTTATCGATCCTGTCTATTGCCGGGCCGGATAAAACACCATGGGTGATTGCCGCCCTGACGCTTTTGCAACTGGATCTTTTTAAAGCCTCAACCGCTTCGATCAACGAACTTCCCGTAGCAATAAGATCATCGGCAATCACGGCATTTTTACCTTCGACCTCCCCCAGAATATGCATTACTTCGGTCTTCTCCGGGGAATCCCTGCGTTTATCGATTATGGCCAGCCCCGCGCTTAATCTTTTGGCATAAGACCTGGCCATCTTAATACTACCGACGTCCGGAGATACAATAACCAGATCCTTTAAGCCTAAATCATTAATATAATCTATAAAAACGCCTACGGCAAATAAATGGTCCACCGGAATATCAAAAAATCCCTGAATCTGTCCGGCGTGCAAATCCATAGTTAAAATCCGGTTAGCTCCGGCAGTAGTCAAGAGGTTGGCCACTAATTTAGCGGTTATCGGCACTCTCGGCTGGTCTTTCCTGTCCTGGCGGGCATAGCCGAAATAAGGCATGACCGCGGTGATCCTCATACTGGACGCTCTTTTCAAAGCATCGATCATTACCAGTAACTCCATCAGGTTATCATTTGTCGGAGGACAAGTCGGCTGGACCACAAATACATCTTTACCCCGGACATTATCATTAAGCTTTACGCTGATCTCTCCTTCACTAAATCTGCCTATAAGGGCATTACCTAAATTTACTTTCAGATACTTGCATATATTCTTAGTAAGTTCCAAATGGGCGCTACCGCTGAATATCAGCATTTTATCCATGGATTTATCTCTCTGGTATAATTTTCAGGTATAAATCTTAGGGATTATACCTGATTACTGAGATTAATAAAGATTACGGCGATTAAACCATTAACCGCCTTATTAGACAACTTTTGGACATCCTCATTACTTCTTATTATAGGATGTCTTCTTAATTGGTTTGGCTGGTACCCCAGCTACCGTAATATTATCAGGAATATTCCTGTTTTTCAGCACTACCGAACCAGCCGCCGTCATGGCCTTCTTTCCTATTTTAACCGGAGCAACCATAATCGTATCCGAGCCTATAAAAGCTCTATCTTTAATAATAGTCTTATTCTTATTAACCCCGTCGTAATTCGCAGTAACGCTGCCGGCTCCGATATTAACAAAGCGTCCTATCCTGGCATCGCCGATATAACCAAAATGTTTTATCAGGGTTTTAAAAGATAGCCTGGAACGGGAGATTTCCAGGAAGTTGCCCGCAGTCACGCTGTCTTCAAGGACGGTTCCTGCTCTCAAGCGGATAAAGGGGCCTACGCTGCAATGTTTACCGATTTTAACATTCTTTTCGATGACTGTAAAGGGATAAATTACAGTATCCTCGCCTATAAGGCAATCATAGCTTATAAAAGCGGTATCCGGATCTACCAGAGTAACGCCATTTTTCATTATCTTTTCATTGATCCGTTTTTGCATAAGTTTATTTGCCAAGGCTAGATCTAAGCGCGAATTTATACCCATCGCCTCCTGATGATCAACGATCTGCACATTCTCTACTAAGCCACCGTTTTTATAAATAATACTGATAGCGTCGGTAAGATAATATTCTTTTTTACGGTTATTAGGCCTGATCTTTTTTAAAGCCTGGTCGAGCTTCGTTTTATTAAAACAAATAATGCCGGTATTTATCTCTTTGATCTCTTTCTGAAAATCATCCGCGTCCTTCTCTTCAACTATGCCGCAGATAGAATCATATTCATCCCTTAATATCCGGCCATACCCAAGAGGCTTGTCTATTTTAGCGCTTAATAAAGTAACATCGGCTTTATTTTCAATATGGTAACGAATAAGTTTTTTGATCGTCTCCTGGGTTAAAAGCGGGATATCAGCGTAAAGTATCAATACTGTGCCCTTAAAATTCTTAAGCGGGATTAAAGCTGTTTTTACCGCATCACCGGTTCCGGAGATCTTCTGCTGAATGACAAATCTGGCTTCCTTAGGCAGAAAAGCGCGGACCTGCTGATGCTTATAACCCAGGACCGTGATCGCCGGATTAATTCTAAGGCTGCGGATCAGATCTATTACATAGTTTAACATCGGCCGGCCGCAAAGAGGATGCAGGACTTTAGGAGTATCGGATTTCATCCGCTCACCCTTACCTGCTGCCAAAATTATTACCGCTACATTTTTCATAATTAACTCGTGTTTAGGCAGTGTTTTTTAGGAAACCCTACATACTGCCTACTACATACTGTTCCATTGCCCGGCAAGGATTCCGGCCTTCGGCCTCGAACCTGTCGTCGCTGCACTCCTCCCCATAGGGGCTTCGCCCCTCTGGCGCTCACTTCGTTCGCTGTCACCCCAAGAACGTGGGGGAAGTTTTCCCCCACACCCCTTTAGGTTCTCATCCTTGCTCATGTCAAAATTGCCCGGCAAGGATTCGAACCTTGACAGTCAGACCCAAATTCTGATGTGCTACCATTACACTACCGGGCAGATATTAGATCGCACCATTATCCCGACCTTAATTAAGGCGGTTCGGGATCCCGATAGCGATAGAAACTCACATCGGGAGACAACATCCTAAACCCATATCTTTTTACCATTATCCCGACCTTCGTGAAAGTGGGTCGGGATCCCGCCTACATTCAGATAATCTGGCGGGACACTACCGGGTGAGAAAAAACAAAGCATGTATTTCTATAAATGTGCCTGGCTAGACGCACCGGTTTGCTTCTTCGCCTCTTCCGCGTAGGCCTCTAACACCCTTTTCTGCAGGCAATCGCGGAAAGCCTGGGTTATAGGATGGGCAATATCCTTATGCTCTGACTGAGAATTCAACTCCTGCTCAAGGGCGCGGCTGGTCGTGGGCAATTGCACTCCGCACTGGTTACAATACCTCGAACGCATTTCGTTCTTAAAACCGCATTTCTGACAGGATTGTTTTATCCTTCTTGAAGGCATAGCTATGAACAGGCTGCTGGTCCCCTGAATCACCTTGATATTTCGAACCACAAAAGCGTTGTCAAATGTTACCGTTGCGTAAGCCTTAAGTTTCTTATCCGGTGAATCTTTTAGGAATATCCTGACCTCGGTTATCTCCATAGGGCTGCCTCCTTGTCAGAGTTCAGAGCGTATAGCAGAAAAAAAACCGCCAACAACTTTTCTCTTTCTTAAATTGCGCAGCTAAAGATACGGCCTCTTTTTTTGACGATAATATGCCAAATACTGCCGGACCGCTTCCGGACATCAAAGCGGACCTAGCGCCTAGAGATAAAAATTTATTTTTAATCCGCCTGACCAGCGGGTATAATGTCATTGTTACCGGTTCCAAACCATTAAAAATAGCCTTATTTAAGGCTGAAAAGTCCCTTTTCTTCAGGCTTGAAATTAAGATTTTAACATCATAATTAGGCGTTGTCAACATATTCATATCTTTGAAATGCTCCCATTTTTTGTAAATCCGGGGGGTAGAAACCTTCAAATCAGGAACCGCTATAATATGCCATAATTTTAATCTTTTCAGGGATTTTAAGGGTTTTATCCTTTCCCCCCTGCCTTTACCTATGGCAAAAGAGCTGTCATAGATAAAAAAAGGCACATCGCTGCCGATCTTAGCGGCTAAACTTGTCAATTGGGTTTGTTTTAACTTTAAATTCCAAAGTTTATTTAAACCAATAAGGGTATAAGCGGCATTGCTTGACCCGCCGGCCATACCGCTTCCTATAGGGATATTTTTAATTATCTCTATATCAACGCCTTTATTCAATTTAAAGCTCTGTTGTAATAATTTAGCGCTTTTATAAGCTAAGTTTTCACAATGGTCTAAAGGCAGTCCTTTTTTTTCGCAAATAAGATTTATTTTATTGTCGGCGCGGTTTTTAAGGACTATTTTATCCGCCAGGCTGATCCTCTCAAAAATAGTCAAGATATTATGATAACCATCCCGGCGCATCCCAAGGACTGAAAGATAAAGGTTTAATTTGGCGTAGGAATTGAGGGTAAGTTTATCCACTTAAACAACTAAGAAACAATCAAGCTGGCTGCCTTTTCGATATCATTACTAGTAAGATTGTATTCTTTCAACAGGTCCGCTGGCTCTCCTGATTGGCCGAATCTATTTTTAATTCCCAGTCGCAGGACCTTGGTGGGTTTATTTTCCGATACTACTTCATTAACGGCTGAGGCCAACCCGCCGATAACAGTATGCTCCTCGCAGACCACAATACCTTTGGTTGAAACTGCGCAATCTAATATAACCCGGGTATCCAGCGGGCGTATGGTATGCATGTTTATAACCCTGGCTTTAATCCCTTTTTTAAGCAGGTTTTCCGCGGCAGTCAAAGCGTCCGTTACCATAGAACCGCAGGTGATTATAGCAACATCCTTGCCTTCTTTAAGGACCTGGGCCAGGCCTAATTTGAATTCCCCTTTATTTTCAATTGTCGGCACTTTAACCCTACCCAAACGCACATAAAAAGGGCCTTTAGTCTTACTGGCTGCGAATATCGCATCGCGGGTCTGCGGACCGTCACAAGGGACAATAATATTCATATTCGGCAGGATCCTCATCAGCGTGATATCCTCGATAGCCTGATGACTTGAACCATCCGGCCCAACGGTTATTCCGGCGTGGGTTGCGACTATTTTAATATTAAAATTATTGCATACAATAGAGGTCCTGACCTGATCCCAGGCCCGGCCAGTCGCGAATACGGCAAAAGTAGATACAAAAACCGTTTTGCCGCAGCTAGCCAGGCCAGCGGCAGCAGCCATCATATTCTGTTCAGCCACTCCCATATTAAAAAACCTCTCCGGGAATTGCCTAGCGAATAATCCGGTACGGGTCGAACTGGATAGATCCGCATCCATTACTACGATATCCTTATTCTCTTTGCCTAATTCTATTAAGGTCTTGCCGTAAACGTCTCTTTGATATAATAATTCAGCCATATTTTACTCTAATTCCTTAAGGGCGATTTCAGCTTCTTCTTGAGTCGGAGCGCGGCCGTGAAAATCCACTACATTCTCCATGAAAGATACTCCCTTACCTTTTATAGTATGGGCTATAATGATCGAAGGCTTGGCCTTAGTAGATTCAGCCTCCTGGTAAGCCTGAAGTATCTCTTTCATATTATGTCCGTTTATTTCAATAGTATGCCAGCCAAAAGCCTGCCATTTCCCTACAACCGGTTCCAAATTCATCACCTCGCTGGTTTTACCATCGATTTGATAACCGTTATAATCCAGGATGGCACAGATATTATCGCATTTATAATGGCTGATAGCCATTGCCGCTTCCCAGATATTGCCTTCCTGAGTTTCTCCGTCACCCATCAAACAATATACCCGGTAATCCCGCTTATCTATACGAGAGGCCAAGCTCATGCCCAAACAAACAGACAACCCCTGGCCCAAAGAACCTGAGGCAACCTCCACTCCGGGAGTCCGGCGGTCAGGATGGCCTTGGAGCATCGAACCCATCTGCCGCAGGGTAAAAATCTTCTCCTGTGGAAAATACCCTAACTCTGATAAAACCGCGTACCATAAAGGACAACAATGCCCTTTAGACATATGAAACCTATCCCTGTCCGGCCAGGAAGGATCTTTAGGATTATGTCTTAAAACATTGAAGAATAAAGCCGTGATCAGGTCCGCAGAGGAAAGGCTCCCCCCGGGATGTCCGGAGCAGGCCTTGGCCAGCATCAGGATAATAAGCCGGCGGATCTTCTTAGCCTTATCCTCTAACTCCTTTATCTGTTTATCGCTATAATCTATTTTCATTTTCAACTTACGCTTTTCCCTACATTTTTCCCTACATACTATATACTACCTACTACATACTGTTATTTGATGCCTTCTATCTTTTTCTTGATCTTCTCCTGGGTATTATCTAAATCCAGCGATTTCTGCCAGTTTGTCTTAGCTCTTAGCGGATCATCCATTCTAAAATAAACGTCTCCCAGGTGGTCGTAGATTACCGGATCAGGCATCAAACTCGCCGCCTTTTCTAATTCCTTTACGGCTTGGGCTAATTTACCCTTCTTAAAATAAAACCACCCTAAACTATCAATATAAGCCCCGTTATTCGGCTCTATCTCAAGGGCCTTATTGATCATAACTCCGGCCTGGTCTAAATTTGTTCCGTCTTCCACATACAGATAACCCAAATAATTCAGGGCCTCGGAATAATCCGGCTTTAACTCCAAGGCCTTCTTTAGATTTCTTAAAGCCTCAGGCCTGTTTTTTAACTCATCTGAAATATTGGCCAGATAAAAATAAACCTGGGCATCTTCACTTGATACTTTTAAAGCCAAACGGTAAATGGCCTGAGCTTCCTTAAACTTCTTTTCTCGAAGATATAAAAAACCTAAATTCTTATAGATATCAACATTCTCAGGTTGAATATTGATGGCCTTCTTAAGGGCAATCTCATATTCGCTATTTGCAAGGCTTACCTTATTCTGAGAAAAATAAAGGAGGGCTAAAATCGCGTGTGGTTCAACAGCTTCCGGATCGAACTTTATCGCTAAACCCAGTTCTTCAGCTGCTTTGTCCGCCTGGTCATTTTTTAATAAAGCTGTGGCTAGTCCTAAATGAATCGCCGGATTCTGAAAATCTGCCTTTAAAGCGGCCCTGTATTCCTGAATAGCGCTTTGCGCATCGCCTAATTGCGAATACATCCCCGCTATAATATAGCGGCTCAAGGCAAATGATTCCTTGTTATCAAACGCTATAGCCCGGGAATTTATGGCTAAAATGGCAAATAGGATAAAAGGCAGGCCCTTAAAATATCTTTTCCGCTTAGAAAGCATTGAATGAACCTAAAGCTTTACCCCCAAGCTCTCTTCTTTAAATGACGGAGACGGCGACGGATCTTTTTTCTCTTATGGGTCGCGATCTTTCTTCTTTTTCTTTTTCTTCCGCAAGGCATTCTCTTCTCCTGTTATAATCTTCAAGTATAAAACTTAAGGATTATACCTGATTACTGAGATTAGCAAAGATTACAACGATTCTCTCGTTGGCAGCATAATCTCTGTAATCTGGTTTTTTAATCATTGTAATCAGGCATCCTATTTCTTCTTATTATAGGACGCCTTAATATATAACTTTATTCAGAGGGTACTCGATGATCCCTTCCGCTCCGGCCCTCTTTAATCCCGGGATCAAAGTCCTCACTACTCTTTCGTCGATCACTGTATCAATGGCAAACCAACCGTCGGATGAAAGCCCGGATACCGTAGGCTTTTTTAAAGCCGGCAAAAGTTTAATCACATCTTCCAAATCTGCCTTTTTAACGTTCATCTTAAGGCCGACCTTTTCTTCGGCGGCAATAGCGCCTTTTAACAAAATAGCGATCTCTTCCATCTTAGCCCTTTTCCAGCCATTCTTATAAGCCTCTTTATTGGCGATAAACTGAGTGGTAGACTCACAGACCGTGGCGATCTCTATTAATTTATTCGCCTTCAGGCTTCTGCCGGTCTCGGTAAGTTCAACGATAGCGTCTACTAACCCCGAATTTACCTTGACCTCAGTCGCGCCCCAGCTGAATTCCACTTCCACTTTTACTTTATTCCTACGGAAGAAATCGGTAGTGACATTTACCAATTCCGTAGCAATCCGCTTATTACTTAACTGCTTTAGCGACTTTATACCCGAACATTCCGGCACAGCCAAAACCCATCTCACCTTATTTAAGCCCTGTTTGGCATAGATCAAGTCGGTAACCCTTACTACGTTGGATTTATTCTCCATGATCCAGTCATTTCCGGTTATGCCGCAATCCAGGGCCTGATCCTCTATATACCTGGACATCTCCTGGGCCCTTAAGAGTATCGGCTCGATCTGGGGGTCATCTATCGACGGAAAGTAAGACCGCTCCGATGACAAAGCTACATTAAACCCGGCCTTCCTGAACATTTTAAAAGTAGACTCTTGGAGACTTCCTTTAGGCAGGCCTATCTTTAATACTTTATCTTTCTTCATTTATAACTATCCTATTTTTATTAGGTCTAAAGGCGTGACTATGCCCTTGAGGCTTTCTTTCACACAGGGGTTTATTATAACCTTAGCAGGATATTTTGTAAAGAAAAATTTGTTATTTTGATTTTTTTGATTATAATAGTAATATTATTAACGAGAGCAGTGACTTATCTCGCTACGCAAAATGCGTCAAAAATTCTCCGTGAATTTTTGACTTGCTCCGCGGGATCTCACCAGATGCGCCACGAAATGGCGCATAATTGTGTTCGAGGAGGATGATAATGGTAAAAGCATTACATAATAAAAGGACCCAAAAGATGGTCTGGATAGTCCTAGCGATATTGATCTTGCCGGCGTTTGTATTTTGGGGGATAAATTCAACTATCCGCGAGCAGAAAACGCCCGATTTTATGGGTAGGATATCCGGACAGAAAGTATCCTTCCTGGAATTCAGGGAGGCGATAGAAGCGACCAGAAACGCCCTGACTATGCAATTCGGAGAAAATATCCAGGGACTAGAGAAGATTCTAGACCTGGAGACCCGGGCCTGGGAGAGATTGGTCCTTCTTCATGAGGCCAATAAAAGAAAGATTAAAGTATCTGATCGGGAAATAGTCGCAGCGATTCAGAAAAATCCTATATTTCAAAAGAAAGGAATTTTTGACAAATTTACTTACGATCAGACGCTCAAGTACGTCTTTCGTTCCCAACCCCGCAGTTTTGAAGAACAAACCCGCCAGAACCTGAAGATTTACAAACTTTTTAACCTGGTGACCAAAGATGTCGGTTTACAAGATGAAGAGATAAAAGAAGCTTACAGGAAAGAAAATGAGAAAATAAGCCTGGAATATATAGCCGGAGTGCCGAAAGAATTAGAGAAAGAGGCTACCGCCAGCGATCAGGAACTAACGGACTACTATAATAAAAATACCCTTGACTTCAAACTCCCCCTTTCTTTTAACCTGGAATATTTAAAATTTGACTCCCAGGATAAAGTTAATAACGTATTCTCCCGTTTAGAGAAAGGCGACGGACTTCCCAAGATAGCTAAAGATCTGGGTCTCCAGATCACAGAGACCGGGACATTTAACCAGACCGATCCTATTCCGGGGATCGGACAATCCGAACAACTGACCGAAATGTTTTCTAAAGTTAAGCAGGGCCAGGTGATGCCTCCCCTCATAATAAATGAGCAGCATTATATAATGCTGATGAAGGAGCGCCAGGATGCTTTTATCCCGGATTTTGAAACTGCCAAAGATAGGGTAAAAGAAGTGGTTTTAAGAAATAAGGCTAAAGATCTGGCTAAAGAAAGAACCGAAAAAGCATTAAATAAATTAAAAGAAGTGTATATAGCCAACCCTAAAGCCTTGAACTTTGACAACATAGCCAGTGAATTCGGATTAAAATCCTCTTCTACCGAGCTATTTAAAGCTGAAGATTACATAAAAGAAATAGGAAAAACTGATGAGCTATTTAAACAAGCCAGACAGTTAAAAGAAAACGAATTCTCTTCCTTAATCGATCTGCCTTCAGGATATTATATAATTAAAGTTAAATCTTTTATCTTGGTAGATGAAAAGAAATTTGAAGAAGAAAAAGAAGTATTTACCAAAAGCCTTTTAGCCCAGAAAAAAGAAGATTATTTTTTAGGATTTTTGCAGGATTTAAAAAAGCAGATCACCAAATAAAAATAGGGACAGCGACTATTTTTTTATATCTCTATAATTAGAGAAAAATAGTCGCTGTCCCTATTTATTTATTGACCCCGTTTTTTTGTTTATTCACTTACCTTTATCGCTGCTACTGGACATGATTCTGCGACTTCTTTGATATTATGAATAGCGCAGGCCTGGGCTTTTACATGGGCAATGCCATCGCCTTCCATCTTGAAAGCCTCCGGACAAGACTGCTCGCATAAACCGCAACCCACACAAGTAGACACATCAATCGTTATTTTAGCCATTTTTATCCTCCCGAACTCGATTATGTGCCCCTCTTATGGCACATTTGGTGAGATCCCGCGGAGCAAGTCAAAAATTCACGAGAATTCCTGACGCATTTTGCGCAGTGGGACTTGAGCACCCTAATTAATTCTAGGCCGAAACGGCCTCTTCTGCCTTCAACCCGTATTTAGCGATATTATTGTTGGCGATCTCCTGGATCTTTTTTATTTCCTCAGAGTTAGCCATTAAATGTTTAAACCTACCCTGGCCCTTAAGATAATCTTCAACGGGCAGGGCTTTGATTTTACGCACAGAGATCAATTTTCCGTTTTCGTATTCAATCAAAGGATAAAGCCCGGTTTCAACTACCAATTTACCTACCTCTAAAGTAGAATTGGGCTCATGCCTCCATCCCAAAGGACAAGGAACATAGATCTGGATGTATTTCGGGCCTTTAATGGACAATGCTTTTTTTACCTTACGCTGCAGGTCCTGCAAATATCCCACTGAGCAAGTAGCCACATAAGGTATCCCATGAGCTAAAGCAATCTCAGGCATCGGCTTTTTATACTGGGGATTACCCAGGGATTTGGCGCCTGCCGGTGAGGTAGTAGTATTAGCGCTAAAAGGAGTCAATCCGCTTCTTTGAATGCCGGTGTTCATATAAGCTTCATTATCATAACAAACATAAAGAATATCATGGCCTCGCTCCAGCATCCCGGATAAAGCCTGCAATCCGATATCCGCGGTACCTCCGTCTCCACCCTGGGCAATAATATTGATATTGTCCTTCTTCCCTAGATATTTCAGGGCGCCTTCGATCCCGGAAGCAACTGCCGCGCAGTTCTCAAATAACGAATGCACAAAAGGCACCCCCCAGGCAGATTCCGGATATTTGGTCGTAAATACCTCCAGGCATCCGGTGTTATTGGCGATGATGGTATTTGGCCCGGCCGTCTCTATGACTAACCTGGCCGCGATCGCCTGGCCGCAACCTGAGCAGGCTGTATGGCCCGAAGAAAATAATTGTTTATTATTCATATTCTTCCTTTAATAATTCCGGTTTCAGATCAATAAACTCACAAGCTTTTTCTTTAGACGTCATCAGGCCGAATACATCCCTGATAGAATCCTTGGTTATATCCCTTCCGCCCAAACCTACGATAAAACTGCTGATAACCGCAGGTTTTTTATTCTTGCCGAAAAATACCGCTTTGATCTCGGAAACAAGCGGGGCAAAAGACCCCAAAGATAAGGACCTGTCAATTATGCCTACTTTCGGCACATTCTTTAAGGACTCGTAAATTTCAGAAACGGGAAAAGGCCGGTAAGATACTATTTTTAATAATCCGACTTTCTTGCCTTTTTTTCTTAACTCATTAATCACTTCTTTGATTGTGCCGCAGACAGAACCCATAGCCACGATTACCTTATCCGCATCCGTTACCTGATATTCTTCAATCAACCCATTATAACTGCGTCCGAAAACCCTGGAGAATTCAGCGGTTACCTTGGGTATTAATTTAATCACTTCTTTATGGGTCTCTTGGATAGCGTAACGCGCCTCCATATAATAATCCGGATCAGCTAATGGCCCCATAGTAATAGGATTATCCACATCCAGCTTATAGGAAGTTTTGTAACTGGGGAGGAATTTATCGACCTGTTCCTGAGTGGGCATATCCAATACATCTATGGCATGGGTCAAAGTATAACCATCCATACAGACCATTGCCGGCAACATTACTGATTTATCCTCAGCCAACCGGTAAGCCATAAGATGATAATCCGCCAGTTCCTGATGGTTTTCTACATAAAATTGGATCCATCCGGCATCCCTTAATGATATTGAATCCTGGTGATCATTCCAGATATTGATCGGAGCGGAAACTGCCCGGTTAGCGCAGGTCAGAACCACCGGCAGACGCATTCCTGCGATATTAAAAATAACTTCACTCATATAAAACAAACCCTGGGAGCTGGTAGCAGTATAGACCCTCACACCTGCGGCCGAACCGCCCAAAACCACTGAAGCTGCAGAATGCTCGCTCTCTACATTTATAAATTGGGAATTTAACTCCCCGTTAGCCACGATCTGGGCTAATTCTTCGACTATATGGGTTTGGGGAGTTATTGGATAAGCCGAGATAACCCCTGGTTTGCATAATTTGACTACCCTGGCAACAGCTATCGAACCTTCCAAAAATTCTTTCATTTTGAATTCTCTTCCTCTTTGACCATCACTATATCAGCCTTAGGGCAAACCTTGACGCATCCGCCGCAGCCTTTACAATAAGCATAATCGCAATCATAGGTGTTTTTGCCTTCTCCCCTGATACAATCTTCCGGACATACCAATAGGCACATCTTACAAGCGATACAATTCTTTCTTAAGAATTTAGGCTTTAAACCGGCACGCCAGGATCCTGTCTTATTATTCCGGCTTGAACCGGGTTTAGAAACCAATGGACCAAACATTTTTATCCCTTCTTATTTTTTAACACCGTTTCATAACCTTCTTTGATCGCGGCAATATTGCCATCCTGGATCTTGCCCGAGAATTTCTTTTTGATTGCCTCGGTCAGGTTATCCAGGCCGATCTCGCCTGTGGCCGCGGCATAAGCCCCTAAAAGCGCGGTATTGCCTAAAGGCCGGCCGATATTTTTCAGGGCGATATCGTTAGCCGCTAAAGTATAAACCTTCTGCTTTGGCTTTAATGCAAGATCTACGCCTTCCTTGCTATTTATAATCACTATGCCGTCTTCCTTTAGCCCGGATAGGCAATTAAAACCCCGCATCAGAGTCTCATCCACTATGATTATGTAGTCCGGTTCATAGATCTGGCTCTTTAGGAGTACGGGCAAAGTATCGGTACGCACAAAAGCGTTCATCGGAGCGCCCATCCTGGCAGCGCCAAAACTGGGAAATGCGTAGGCATATACCCCTTTCAAAAAATATACATAGCCTAAAAGGGAAGCGGTAGTAATCGCTCCCTGCCCTGCGCGGGCATGAATCCTTATCTCTTTCATTAACTATGCTCCTTAGATTTAAAGCGTATTAGCTGGCGGGATGCCCCGCTCTTTTGGAATAATATATTTTTAATCACGCCAAAAG
Organism: Candidatus Omnitrophota bacterium; assembly: GCA_018825985.1. GTDB lineage: Bacteria > Omnitrophota > Gorgyraeia > Gygaellales > Profunditerraquicolaceae > JAHKAP01. The sequence goes on along the minus strand of JAHKAP010000054.1, from coordinate 17,451 downwards.
GGCGGGGATGATCCGCACAAATGAAAACAAGTGATTATAATATATCTATTTATTAGGTTTGTCAAACAAATTTATTTAATTTTTATCAACCCCCGTGAATACAGACCTTATTCCTCCCGGATTGCTTGGCTTTATAAAGAGCCTGGTCTGCCCTATCTATCAAGGCATCTGTATCCTGGGCATCCCCCGGAAACACGGCTATGCCTACGCTTAAAGTAATCCTTAGATCTTCATCATAAGCCCGGATCAGCGCATCTTCTATAGCCTCACGGATACGCTCAGCCGCAAACTTGGCTTCCTCTTTCTCGGTCTCCGGCAGGGCCAAGCAAAATTCTTCCCCCCCGTACCGGCCCAGGATGTCGATCTGGCGTATATTATCCTTGATTATCCTGGAGACCTCTTTTAATATAACATCCCCTACTAAATGGCCATAACGGTCATTCAAATCCTTGAAATAATCTATATCTATCATTAAGAAAGCCAAACTATAATCAAACTTCCGGGAACGGTTAATCTCTTCAACAAATCTTTCCAGGAAATACCTGCGGCTTAATATATGGGTCAGCGAATCCCGGATCGCCAATTCCTGGACCTTCTCATAAAGCACGGCCCTTTTTATCCCTAAGATAAACTGATGGGCCAAGATATGAAAAGTATCTTTATCTTCATCTTTAACGCCGCTGGCCAGTAAATAACCGAAAAGGCTTTTACCTATATATAAAGATAGGCCGGTATAATCCTGGAACTGGGAAACATCTGCCTCGCCCTTAATTAACTTAAGGTCTTTCAGATTGACATACCTTTTAATCTGCTCTTTAAAAATAGAGAAAACTTCTTCTTCGTTGAGCGGCTTGCAAACCTCCTTGGTCAAGTCATATAGAGCCGTATTTTTCTCCAGGCTATTCCTTAAAATCATATTCTCTTTCTCAAGATCAGCATTCCTGCCCTCCAGAAAGAGGTGTTCATTTTTAGTATTCAGTAATTTCTGACGGGCCTCCTCCACCTTCCTGGATAATAACTTCCTGAACCAGGAGTATAAGAATACTGCCAGAAAAAATAATACCGCTAAATACCAATAATCTTTTATCATCTTTTATTTTCCGGTGAGGTAGACGCGGTTCCTCCCCGATCGTTTGGCTTCATACATCGCCCGGTCAGCTTTTATTATCAACTCAATCTCGTCGCTGGTATCCACTGGGAATGTAGATACACCTATAGATACCGTGATCGAGGTCTTTTGCCGCCGAAGGATTATCTGGATCATTTCGATCTTTGAACGCAGGCCCTCGGCCAAACAAAAAGCTTCTTTTTTATCATAACCTCCCAAAATCACACAGAATTCTTCCCCTCCAAAACGGCTGATCAGGCCGGGTTTATCCTTAAGGTAATCCGTAAGGCAAGCACTCAATTCCCTTAAAACTATGTCTCCCGCAGTATGGCCGAAATCATCATTATATTGTTTAAAATGATCGATATCCAGCAATAGTAGAGAGAATTTACGATTCTGGCGAATGGAACGTTTACATTCGTCCTTTAAGCGCTCCATAAAATAACCTTTAGTGTAAAGGCCGGTCAATCCATCGTGAATAGCCAATTCCTGGGTCCGGTGGAATAACTCCGCGCTCTCCAAGGCTACCGCGCCCAGATCGCAGATGGTGACTAAAAACCTGAGGTCGTCCTGAAAATAAAAACCAGGCTCGGGGCTATCCAGCCTTAATATCCCCAAAAACCTGTGGTCACTGATAAAAGGACCACTGATCAAGGAAGAAACCTTCCTCTCTTCTATTGACACCGGCTTATCCTGGGCGAAACGATAATCCTTGCGGATATCCTCAATGATCAAAGGGGTAGCGTGCCTTAAGACCCAATTGTCAAAAACATCCCCTTCCTTGGCCTTAATAATTATTTTCTTATCTTCCTTTTTGGTCTTAAAAATAGTCAGCCCCTGGGTTTGCCTGTCCACCAAATATAGGATGCATGTTCCTTTACCTTTGGCTATACTTAAAAAAGCTATAGAAACAAGTTGTTCCGCGACCGCATCCATATCCAGATGCTGGTTAATCTCCTCAATGATCTTCTTTAAACTTCCATAACGGTCTATCTTATCTTTAAGCGCGGACTGAGACTGTTCTTCTTTAGATATCTGGTCGTTTACAATATTGATCTGCTCCTGGAGAGAAAATCTCTGGAACCTAAAAGAACGCGTCAAACGGTTATAATTTAGCATAGAGAAAATAATGATAAGAATATTTACCAGATAAAATAAGGATAGAAGCCAGATTAAAGAGTAGTTTTTAGTATGGGAGAATAAGTAAACCGGCAGAATTATATAGAAAAAAACAAATAAAACGCTTAACGAGACTATTCTAAAGGTTTTATACCACAATTTTTATATTACGGCATCTTCGCTGGTCTTATCAAAAAAATGGACCTTGCTCATATCAAAAACTACGTCCATATCCTGATTAACCGGCGGCCTATCATGGGCTCCAACGCGGACGATAAAGGTATTAATTCCAGTGTTCAGATACAAGTAAGCCTCTGAGCCCATAGGCTCAACTACTTCGCAGTTAACCCTGGCTACGTTTTCCGGAGGCGCATCCGAAACAAAAAGCTTATCATAAACATCTTCGGGCCGAATGCCTAAAATAACCTCTTTATCCACATAGGGAGCCATTTTTTTATACATCTCTTCAACCAATTTAGCTTGAATTTTTCCTTCATCAAAATATATCCGGCCGTCTTTTTTAATAACCCTGCCATTCATGAAATTCATGGGAGGAGAGCCTATAAACCCGGCTACGAATTTGTTCTTGGGATGGTCATAGACCTCGATCGGATCAGCCACCTGCTGCAATATTCCGCCTTTCATTACCGCAATCCGGTCGCCCATAGTCATAGCCTCGGTCTGGTCATGGGTCACATAGATAATGGTAGTCTGAAGCCTGATATGCAGCTTATGGATCTCGGTGCGCATCTGGTTCCTGAGTTTAGCGTCTAAATTGCTTAGAGGTTCGTCAAACAGAAAAGCCAGCGGTTTTCTAACAATAGCCCTACCGACCGCTACCCTCTGCCTCTCGCCTCCGGAAAGCTGTTTAGGCTTACGGGTTAAAAGATGTTTTATGCTTAAGATGTCCGCGGCCTCATTTACCCGCTGAATGATTTCAGATTTAGGGTAACGCCTGAGCTTCAGCCCAAAAGCCATATTTTCAAATACAGTCATATGCGGATACAAAGCGTAATTCTGAAATACCATGGCTATATCCCGGTCTTTTGCCGGTACGTCATTAACCAGTTTATTGCCGATATAGATATCGCCGGAACTTATCTCCTCAAGGCCGGCAATCATCCTTAAAGTAGTGGATTTACCGCAGCCGGAGGGGCCGACAAGAATCATAAATTCCCGATTCTCAATACCCAGATTAACGTTATCTACAGCCTTGATATCTCCCATAAAATATTTAGTAACGTTCTTTAAACTGACTTGCGCCATGCATCTCCTTAAATAACCCCCGACGTAACGTCGAGGAGGAATTTAACCCGAACTCGCCGAATGGGCGGCGTCGGGGTAATGAAAACCTTATTGTCCCAATAATATTTTAAAAATCAACTCAGATAACCTATTAGCTCGCTTAAACTGGACTTCATATTTTTACGGTGGACTATCATATCAATAAGCCCGTGCTCCAGGAGAAATTCCGAGCGCTGGAACCCCGCGGGTAATTTCTGCCTGATGGTCTGTTCAATGACCCTTGGGCCGGTAAAACCTATAAGCGCGTTAGGCTCGGCAATGATAAGGTCTCCAACGCCGGCAAAAGAAGCCATTACCCCGGCCATTGTGGGATTGGTCAATATTGATATAAAAGGCAATCTTGCCCGGTGATGATAGGAAAGGACAGCGCAAGTCTTAGCCATCTGCATCAGACTAAGCATTCCTTCATACATCCTCGCGCCCCCGCCGGAACCAGAAATAATAACCACCGGAAGTTTATTCTTAGTTGCCGCTTCGATGGCCCGGCTGATTTTTTCTCCTACCACCGATCCCATAGATCCCATTATAAAACGAGAATCAGTCACGGCAATTATTACTTTCTTATTCTCCAAAAGGCCTTCTCCGGTTATTACCGCGTCTTTTAGCCCGGTGGATTTCTGATCGCTCTCCAGCTTTTCTTTATAGGTCTTAGGCCCTTTGAATTCTAAAGGATCGACAGAAATCATATCTTTATCATATTCCTGGAAAGTATCATTATCCAGGGTAATATTAATCCTTTCATAAGCGCTGAGGGTAAAATGATAATTACATTTAGGGCAAACCCTTAAATTCTCCTCCAGGGTTTTATTGTACAAAACTTCGGAACAACCCTCACACTTGGTCCAGATACCATCAGGCATCTCTTTCTTTTTGATCCTTACAATAGTGTATTTTGGTTTACCGAATAAAGCCATGGGAATCAGCCAGTTAAGGAGTTGATTAAAAGTCCGGATAAAACCTTAGGATAGAAATAAGTCGATTTGGGAGGCATCTTTTCACCGCTTAAGGCGATTGAGATTATCTGGTCTATTTTTACCGGATTTAAAAAAAAGGCTATATGATCGGGCTGACTATCCACAATTTCTATGAATTCTTCGGCGTTAGAGCTAAAATCAATATGCCCGTTATCCGCCGAATCAACCCCCAGGCAAATTTGCATGACAATGTAATTCAGGATTGAAACGTCTAATGACCTGTAATCAACGGGCTTTTCTTTGATTATGCCCTCCAGGATCCTGACATTCTTAAGACGCAACAGCCAATATCTTTTATCTTTATACATCCCCAACACATGCTCGCTCTGACCGGCTTTCTCCATTAAAAAGAAAAATCTGGTTTTATCCTTAATCTCCTCAACATAAAAATATTCCTGGAGTTTTTTTAATAAGCCAGTCATCTCAGGTTTTTGGTCTAAACGGATGAGGCGGTGAATCGGAAATATAGTCAGGTCCCGGGAATGAACATCAGTAAAATAACTCAAAACATAATTAAATGGCTCTTCACCGGTTATTTTTCCCAATTTTTCTTTCATCTCGTCCCGGTAAATACATCCTACTTCATAACGATGATGTCCATCGGCAATAAAAGCTTTCTCGCTCTCCATCCCTTCCTGGATATCCTTAAGCACCTCTGGATCATCAACTCTCCAGAGCTTATGTTGAACATTATCTTCATCAACTATATCTATAAACGGCTTCTTATCCGCCAGAACCTGCTGGAAGGTCCGCTGGATAATGCGTTTTTTATCGCCAAAAACCACGAAGATCGGGCTTAAATTAGCTTTTACCTCATTTACTAATTTTAACCTGTCTTCCTTGGGCGCAACCCGGGTATTTTCATGCCCAAATACCGATGATTTTCCGGGATCAAGCTGCAAAAGACAGATAAAACCCAACCTGGTCCTTTTTTCGCCCCTGACCTTATATTGTTGGTTATAGAAATAAATGCCCGGCTTATCCTCCTGGACCAGGATCTTCTCTTTTAACCACTCCTGGAAATATTTAGCTGACCTGCGGTACTTATCTTCCTGAGGCGAATCTTTAGCCAAAAGAATATGGATAAGATTATATTCATCGAGTTTATGAAAATATTCCTGGCGGCTGGGAGAGATAACATCATAAGGAGGACAAACCACCTTAGATAGGTCCTTAACCTTATCCTGGTTATAAATAATCGCCTTAAATGGCTTTATTTTAGTCATTAATTAGTCTTGGCTGGTTTTTGACAGGCATTACACCCTTCCTTGGCTTTAGGGCAGGTATTCTCTTTGACCGGTTCATTTTTGGGCTTCTTGGCATAATCAGTGGCGTAAAAACCTGAACCTTTAAAAATTATCCCCGTACCGGATCCAATAAGTCGCCTTAATTTGCTTTTACATTTGGGGCAGCGGCTTAAAACCTTATCATTCATGTTCTGAAAGGCTTCAAAACTATGCCCGCATTTAGTGCACTCATAATCGTAAGTTGGCATTTATGCTCCCATTGTATCACCAAAACTTCTTTTTAGTAGTTATATTTTCTCCGGATAACCTGGCAAATTCTTCAATCGCCTTACGCTGTTCGGAATTCAGGCTGCGGGGAATATTCACATTAACCTTGACTAATTCATCTCCCTGCCTGCGGCCATGGACATCGGGCAGGCCTTTCTCCCTTAAACGAAATACCTTGCCGCTTTGAGTACCTGGGGGTATGGTCATGGTCACTTTACCGCCTAAGGTCGGGACTTCTATCTCTCCTCCTAAAATCGCCTTACTTATGCTCAAACTCACTTCAGTAAGAATATCGTTCTCATGCCGAACAAATACCGGGTGAGAGTGGATTTCAATAACTACATATAAATCCCCTCTTCCAGATGTCCCCTCTTCTCCTTCGCCGCGGATCCTTAATTGCGAACCAGTGTCTACACCGGCAGGGACCTTAACCTTGATCTTACGCACCTGTTTTTGTTTTCCTGCTCCCGAACAATCCGGGCAAGGAGACTGAGTAATTATTCCTTCTCCCCGGCAACGTGGACAGGTCTGAGCTACCTGAAAAAATCCGCTGGAAGAAACTACCCTTCCCGCGCCCTTACAGTAAGAACAAGTTATCTTTTTACTCCCCGGTTTAGACCCGCTTCCTGAGCAAGTGGAGCAAATCTCATAACGGGGAACAGTAATAGTTTTTTCTATCCCGGAGGCAGCTTCTTCTAAGGTTATTTCCAGGCTGATCTGCAGATCCCGGCCTCTTTTCCCCCGGCTCGGGCCTGACCTGCCGCCTCTTCCTCCGAAAATATCAAAACCCAGGTCCGAAAATATCTCATCAAACAAACCTCCGCCTACTCCGAAATCACCCAGATCCTGAAATACACTGCTGAAATCCGCACCCTTGAAAATATCCTCATAAGCATATTTCTGGTCTATACCGGAATGGCCATGTTGATCGTAAAGAGCCCGCTTTTCCGAATCCGACAAAACCGCGTAAGCCTCGGATATGTTCTTAAATTTCTCTTCGGCCTCTTTCTTCTGCTCTTGCGGGACCCTATCCGGATGATAACGCAAAGCCAGTTCCCGGTAGATCTTTTTTATTTCATCAAGAGTAGCGCTTTTTTTAACACCCAGAATTTCGTAGTAATCGCGTTTAGCGCTCATAATGTCAGTATGTAGTATATAGTAGTTAGTAGGTAGGGTTAAAGCCTATTCCTACCTACTACATGCTACCTACTACCTACTATTTATTTCCCTTCTTCCTTAAAGTCGGCGTCGATTATATCCTCACTCTTTCCGCCGGCGGCGGTTCCGTCTTTGGCGGACTTGTCTGGACCTTCTTCAGCAGGACCTTCCTGTCCCCCTGCTGTTTCCGGGCCTGAGCCAGCGCCGCCCTTAGCTTGGGACTGCTGTTTAGCCGCGGCCTGCTTATAAATTTCTTCGGCCAGTTTATGCGTTGCCTTAGTCAGGTCTTCCATTCCTTTTTTAATCCTATCTACGTTTTTATCTTTGATCGCGGTCTTAAGATCATTTACCTTAGCCTCAATATCCGCCCGCTCTGCCTGGCTTACTTTATCGCCGTAATCCTTAAGCGATTTTTCTGTAGCGTAAACCAGAGTATCGGCCTGATTAATGGCCTCTACTTCTTCTTTGCGTTTAGTATCTTCGGCTGCAAATTTCTCCGCTTCTTTAACCATCTTCTCGATTTCTTCCTTAGAAAGTTTTTTCGGAGCGGTAATCCGGATAGATTGCTCTTTTCCAGTCCCTAGGTCCTTAGCTGAAACATGGACGATGCCGTTAGCATCGATATCAAAAGCAACTTCAACCTGAGGAACCCCTCGTGGCGCCGGCGGAATACCTACTAGGTCAAACCTTCCTAATTCCACATTGCCTTCAGAATCAGCGATTTGCCTTTCACCCTGGATAACCCGGATAGTAACCGCAGTCTGATTATCAGCGGCCGTAGAAAAAACCTGGCTCTTTTTAGTAGGAATTGTGGTATTGCGTTCAATAAGCTTGGTATTCACTCCGCCTAATGTCTCTATACCTAAAGATAGCGGTGTAACATCCAATAAAAGCACATCTTTAGTTTCGCCGGTAATAATCGAAGCCTGCACAGCAGCGCCCAAGGCTACGCACTCCATCGGATCGATCCCCCGCTCTATCTTTTTACCTACATAATCCTCGACAAACTTCTGCACACAGGGCATCCGGGTAGGCCCGCCAACCATAATCACTTTATCGACCTCGTTCGATTGAAGTTTAGCGTCTTTTAAGGCTTCTTCTATTGGCTTACGGCAGCGATCAATGATCGGGCCAACCAAATCTTCTAATTGCGCCCGGCTGATCGACATAGTCAAATGCTTAGGGCCGGTGGCATCCGCAGTAATAAAAGGAAGGTTGATATCCGTAGACACACTGGAAGAAAGCTCAATCTTGGCTTTTTCCGCTCCTTCTTTTAAACGCATCATCGCCATTTTATCGTTACGCAGGTCAATGCCGCTTTCTTTCTTAAACTGCGCGGCGATAAAATCAATCAACACATTGTCCATATCTGTGCCGCCTAATTGGGTATCGCCGTGAGTAGATTTTACTTCAAATACTCCCTGGGCCATTTCCATAATTGTAACATCCAGAGTACCGCCGCCCAGATCAAAAACCATAATCTTCTGTTCTTTCTGGGATTTTTCTAAACCATAAGCAAGGCAGGCGGCAGTAGGTTCATTTACAATGCGCAAAACCTTCAAACCGGCGATCTCTCCGGCATCTTTAGTAGCCTGCCTCTGGTTATCATCAAAATAAGCCGGGCATGTGATTACTGCTTCCTCAACTTTATCTCCCAGATAAGCCTCGGTATCCTGTTTAATCTTCTGCAGGATAAAAGACGAGATCTGCTGCGGAGTATATTCTTTGCCAAAAACCTTGAATTTATAATCCTGGCCCATCTTACGTTTAGCAGCGTAGATTGTGCCTTCAGGATTAATCGCTGCCTGACGCCTGGCCGGCTCGCCAACTAATCTCTGCCCATCTTTAGTAAAAGCAACGTAAGAAGGAAATGCTTTACCCGAAGCTACTCCGGCTCCTTCTGCAGAAGGTATTATCACCGGCCTCCCACCCTCCATAACCGCGGACGCGGAATTTGAAGTACCCAAGTCTATTCCTATTACTCTTGCCATATTACACCTCCTGTTAAAAAAGTTTTAGTTAGTTTTTCTTCTTCGATACCTTGACCTTAGCTGTCCGGATAACTTTATTATTCAAAAGGTATCCTTTTTGCATTTCTTCAATAACCGTATTCTCAGGCATATTTTCATCTTCAGCCTGCATCAGAGCTTCGTGGAAATTAGGATCAAAAATTTTGCCCTTAGAATCAATGGCTACCACATAATATTTCTTTAATAAATCATGGAGGTGGGCCAGGATCATCTCCACTCCTTTTAAAAAAGCCGTAAAATCTTCATGTTTGCCCTGAGTCAATTCCAGGCTCCTCTCCAATTCATCTATTATATTCAATAACTCCGATATCAAATATTCATTGCCGAAACGCAAAACGTCTTGCTTATCCCTCTCCCAGCGCTTACGGGCATTTTCAAAATCCGCCTGAAGCCTCAAGACTTTCTCCCAATACTCTTTAGCTTTTTGGGCATCAGACTGTAATTGCAGGTATTCGGCCTCCTTTAAAGTTACGGCCTTTTCCCCGTTTTGCTCGGCCTTTTCCTGCGCCTCTACCTTTACCTCTTCCTTAATCTTGTCGTTATCCTTATGCTTTTCCATAGGCTTAAAACTCCTCTAACATATTATTTAAAACCTGGGATATAAATTCCAGGCTTGAGACTGTCTGTTCATAACTCATTCTGCGCGGCCCTAATACCGCCAGCCTTCCCTTTTCTTTCTTGCCCACATGGTAAGTAGAAACTACTAACGAGCAAACCTCATTTATCCCGGGGCAGCCTATTTCTTCTCCGATATAAACCTTAAGCGGCTCTTTAAACTCCTGGTTGATAACCTGAAACAGATGTCTTCTTTCTTCCAGGAATTCCAACAATAGCGCGAGCTTCTTCAAGTCGCGGAATTCCGGTTCCTGTATTATATTGCTTAATCCTTTGTAAAATAACCTGCTATCGCCCAAAGATAAAGAAACTATAGAAGTATAATGGGTAACTCCGGCTATCACTTCCGTTGCCTTTTCCAGGATATCTTCCAGTGAATCATCGCTTTTTTTAAGTTCGACCAGAATATCATCCTTCTGCTGCCGGGGAAGTTCTGACTCAGACATCAGAAAATCAACGTAATAGCGGAAGCCTTTACTGCTGGGGATCCTGCCCGCTGAAGTATGCGGATGGTACAAATAACCGTCTTCCTCAAGCTCGCCCAGGATATTACGTAAGGTCGCCGAGCTCAGCTCAAACTCCTCTGCTAATTCCTGCGAACTAATAGGCTGGCTATTACGGATATGCGCCCTTACCGTAGCCGCTAAAACCTTGTTTTTCCTGTTTTGACGATCGACTATATTAACCATAGATTTATAATTTTAACATAATATATTTGCCTGTCAATTAAACCTTAAGCAAGAAATAATCGCCTCATCTTAGCAGTCTCCTCTCCTGACTGCTAATAACTTTGCAAAAAAAATTACTCCTGATGTTCTATTTCCAGGATTATTTTTATCCCTTTGATATTTACCTGTTTCTCTTCCATCAAATAATGTATATACTCTAAACGTTTGACATCTTTTAAACAATAAAGCCTGCTCTTTTTACCGATCCTTTTCGGGCAGACTATCCCTGCTTTATCCAGTTGACGCAAGGTCCAAACCGGCAGATCCACCAACCTACTGGTTACGCTGATCACATAAACCGGTTCATCCGGACTGATCTGAATATCGAATATCGGCATCTATTTATCCTTTTTCTCTTATGACTATGTAACTATAGCATAAGATGATTATTTTGTCAAGTTATTTTAACAAAATTAATTAGATATTCTAACAGTTACAGACCGTTTCTAAATATCTCCTATACCATCAATTGGTTACTATAGAAGTGTCCCTGGCGATTCTCTGGTAGAGTACTTTAGGCAGGTTTACCTTTATCTTTATCCCCTTTTGCAGATATTTTATTTCTTTAACTTTTCCCTGACGATAAAACAAATCTACCAGGTCCATCCGCTTATGGGGTATGGTAATATCAAACAAAGCCATCCGGCCAGAGAAACTCTTCTCAATTTCTTTAAGCAATATATCCAGATTCTGTTTTAATTTTGCTGAAATGGCAACCGGTTTAACAAAGTCTTCTTTTTGTCTTTCTAACCAAGCCAAGTCTTCCAATAAATCGATCTTATTTAAAACAGTGACTATTGGTATCTCGGCGGCCCCCAAATCCTTAAGAACCTGCATTACTGCCTGATGGTGCTGATATACCTGGGAATGAGCGATGTCAATAACATGAATTAACAAATCCGCCTGCTTTACCTCTTCCAGGGTCGCTTTAAAGGCTTCGACCAGATGATGCGGTAATTTATGTAAAAAACCTACCGTATCAGAAACAACTATATTCCCTCCCGAGGGTAATTTTAGGCTCTTAGATAATGGGTCTAAAGTGGTAAATAATCCGTCATGCACGGTTTGCCCGGCATCGGTCAGGCTATTTAAAAGAGTAGACTTCCCGGCATTTGTATAACCGACTAAAGCTGCTGAAGGGACTGAATTCTCCTCCCTCTTCTTGCGCGTGGTCAGCCGGTGAATGCTAAGATGTTTTAAATTTTCTTTTAAACCCTCAATGCGCTTGCGGATCCGGCGGCGGTCAACTTCCAATTTCTGCTCGCCCGGGCCCCGGGTCCCTATGCCGCCGCCCAAACGCGAGAGTATAATCCCTTTACCTGCTAATCTAGGCATTAGATATTGCAGCTGGGCCAGCTCCACCTGCATCTTGCCTTCCGGGCTCTTGGCGTGACGGGAAAAAATATCCAGGATAAGCTGGGTTCGGTCAATAGTCTTTTTTCCGATCACTTCTTCCAGATTTCTCTGCTGGGTCCCGGATAAGTCATGGCTGAATATTACCGTATCGATCTCCTGCTCCTGAGATAGAAAAGCTATCTCTTCAGCCTTGCCTTTACCTATATACAAGTCCGGCGTAGGTTTTTCCCGCGGGCACATAACATTATCAATAATCTCCACGCCACAGGCAGAAGTAAGCTCTTCCAACTCCATCGCTACTTCGTCAACCGGCCAGCGCTCTTTATCCGACTCCAGATCCACGGTTACCAACAATACTTTTTCCATATTCTCCTTAAAAGAAATGGGGTCAGAATTATTTTTTACGAACAGAATAAAGAAAAAATAATTCTGACCCCATTTCTAGTACCTATAGTTTATTGAATATCTGGCGGGCAATCTGTTGAGGCTTATCCCCGGGCTTAATATTCACCCACTCAATACGCTTATCCTTTCTAAACCAGGTAAGCTGCCTTTTGGCGTATAAACAAGTATTGCGCGCTATAAGCTGTTTGGCTGCCTCTAAATCATAACCGCCCTTAAGATAATCCCTAATCTCTTTTAAGCCGATGGCGCAAGAAGCAGTGCGGCTTATTTTATTCTTAAGCAGCTTCTTTACTTCTTTTACTAATCCGGATTTAAACATTCTGCCCACTCGTTTTTCGATCCTCCTATTAAGTTCATCCCGATTCATATTCAGGCAAAATATCTTAACATCATATTTACTCCATAGGCCGACTCTGTGCTTTTGCAGTTCGGATATCGGTTTACCGGTAACCTCATATACCTCCAGGGCCCGAATTATCCGCTTAGTGTCATTAGGGTGAATTTTTAACGCTGCCGCGGGATCAATTTCCTTAAGGCGGTCATGAAGGCGCGCTCTGCCGAATTTACACGCTTCATTATAAAGCTTGCGGCGGGTATTTTTATTTTCAGTTTTAATATTGAATATGCCATCCAAAAGTACGCTCATATAAAGCCCGGTCCCGCCGACCAGAAGCGGGATTCTACCCTTGAGAGAAGCTTCCCTGATCTTTTTTACCGCGGCCTTGCGGAATTGAGAAACATTATATTCTTTATCCGGAGAGATTATATCGATTAAATAATGAGGAATTTTTCTCATTAAAACCGGGCTGGGTTTAGAGGTAATTATATCCATGCCCTTATAAATCTGCATGGAATCGCAAGAAATTATCTCCCCGGAGATTTTTTTAGCTAACCTTACGGCGATATCGGTTTTGCCGGTAGCGGTCGGCCCGACTATAAAAACAATTTTTTGTTTCATGCAATCAAGGAATGATCTTGGTGGGATAACCCTGTTTGGATAATTTCTTTTCCATATCCTGGGCTTCTAAGCGGGTTTTAAATTTTCCGATTCTGACCCGGTAATAACTATTATTACTGGAAACGCCATCCTCCATATAAGCGGAGTATCCGTGACCCTGCAATTTTTTAACCAGATTACCGGCATTAATCTTGCTGGAAAACGAACCAACCTGCACAGCATAATAAAAATCTGGCTCCAGTTTTACAGCTAACGCAGACGCAGGAAATAATTCCTGATTTAACTTTGCCTCAAGGCTGTGAGGAAAATCTTTTTTAAGGCTGTTTACATATTCCCTGGCCTGCTGGGTTTGACCTTGTTTAAAACTTGCCTGGCTCAAACGATAGTAAAGCGCCGGGAGAAGTTCATCGCTGTTTTTTATAGTCAGTGACTCTTTGTATTTATTTATCGCTGCCGCGTAATCGCCTTTTAGATAATAAGCATCCCCCAGGCCCATCAAGGCAAGATTCTTAAACGGACTATTCTTAAGCTCTTTTAAAATTATCTCAAATATATCTGCTGAGCGCAAATAATTGCCGCTTTTAAGATAGCTTAATCCCAGAAAATAATACAATTCATCCAGATTCTCAGAAGACGCGCCGCTTAAAGCCAACGTTCTTTCTCCTTCTTTAATGGCCGCGCTGTAATAAGCGCTTAATAAATTCATCTTAAGCTTATCCAGATCCAAGGCATAGGCAATACTTAAAAACCCAAGCGCTAAGCTCCAGGCTACAAACGCAAAACAACAAATCTTTATTTTATGTTTATTTATTAGCCCTAAATCATGCTTATTCATTTTTTATTTATTTTCCTTGATATCTCTTTCTGTAATTTCAAGATTAAAGCGTGCCTTTTCTCCTTTTCCTCCCGGGAAATATCATCCGCCAGGCTTGCCGCCTGCGTGCCCGGACGAGGAGAATATTTAAAAATATAGGCGCAGTTAAACCGGACCTCTCTTACAAGATTGAATGTTTCTTTAAAATCTTCCGCAGCCTCTGTAGGAAAACCCACAATTATATCCGTGGTTAAAATACCGTCTTTTATGATTTTACGATAATCTTGGACTAAATCCAAGTAGTATTCACGGGCGTAACCGCGGTTCATCATCTTTAAAATCCTGTTTGACCCGGACTGTATCGGAAGATGGAGGCGCTTATTTAATTTATCTAAACCTGACATAACCTTGAATAATTCTATACTGGTATCTTTGGGATGAGAAGTGATGAAATCGAACTCCTTTAAACCTTTGATATCGTTTACCTTTTTTAGCAACTCGATAAAACTTTCTCCTGGTTGACTGTAGGCGTTTACGTTCTGGCCCAAAAGGGTAATTTTATTTAGTCCTTTTTCAATAGCTTCCTCTATTTCTTTAATTATATCCTTATAATACCGATGATGTATGCTTCCCCGGACATAAGGAACAACACAATAAGAACAGTAATTAGAACAGCCTTCCGAGATCACAACATAAGCATGCTCTTTATCTTCATAGAAACCGGTATGATAAATTTCTTCCGGCCTGAATTCGCCGTCTGTTTCCCAAATCTTTCTCTCAAAAAGGGGACTGTCCCTGTTCTTTGGGGAATGTCCCCGCTTTGCGTCGGGCCTGGAGCCTGGAGCCTGAAGTTTAGAGATCACAAGATCATGGATTATTTCCGGAATCTTATCAATATCGCTGGGCCCGACAACAAAATCAATTTCCGGCGATCGTTCAAAAGCTGTTTCTTTATAATTCTGGGCCATGCATCCAATTAAGCCGATAATAGGGACTGTCCCCGCTTTTTGGGGACTACCCTTAAGATTTTTTTCCTTTTTACAAAGCTTGGATATTCTTCCGATCTCACTCCAAACTTTATCCTCGGCATGCTGACGCACAGAACAGGTATTAAAGATAATGATATCCGCCTTCTCAAACTTATCAACAAACTGATAACCGGTATTTTTCAGCAAGCCTGATACCACCTCAGAATCCCGGACATTCATTTGGCAACCGTAGGTTGCAATATACACACTTCTCGGTCTGTCTGTGTTTTTGTCGTTATCTCCTGATTTTTCAATGTGTTGCACTCTTTTAACACCTCCTCATACATTTGCTGAAATGGCGGATATAAGCGGACTGCCACCATCTGACCACCGTTGATTTCTACGGACTTGAATATAAGTTTTACCATCTCTTTCTTCTCTACTATATCAATCTTTTTTTTGGTCTCATCGAAGTTGTCAATGGCCAATTTAAGAGTTCTAAGATAGGCCTCAGATTGTTCTTTTTCTACAAGCTTTATTTTACACTTTCCAATCTCAGCTTTAATCTGCTTCTCCTCTTCCCTTAACAATGATACTTTATCTTTATAGATCTCGATGCCGATAAGATTATCCATATAAGCATCATTAAGCTTACTTTGTTTAGTAAGATTGTCATTGATTAATTCATGTAATTTATCTAAATCCTGTCGTACATCAGTATTATTAATATACATATTGGCCTTAATCAAGCCATCGAGACGTCCATTGACCATGTCTCCATGAACGAGTACTTTCTTAACTATATCAAAAACTTTTGGCTCGATATCTTCTGCCTTCACGCTTGGATTATCGCATTTTATATGATACGTTCCCATACAAGAACACTTATACCAGCGTTTTCTTTTCTTTGTTCTATGATTGGAAAGGCTGGATGTACCTTGATATTTATAGCCGCATTTTGCGCAATAAAGGATCCCCGTAAGCGGATATTCAAAGACATTGCGCCTATGCAGTGCTCCTTTTCGATTCGCTCTTAATTTTTTCTGCACTAAATCGAAGTCTTCCTGACAGATTATGGGTTGGTGTCTACCCTGGGCAACTACAACTTTCGATGGGTCGTTTCTAACATATTTGTAACCAACTCGAGTATTGGTATGCTGTTTTGTATCATAATGATGCTGATTCCATACTAATTTCCCCAAATAAATTTGATTTTTAAGCATCTTGCAAACAAGTGCAGAGTTAAATTTCCCCCCGGATCTTGTTTTGTATCCTTTAAGATATAAATATTCCGTAATCTGGCCCGTAGTCTTATTAGCAAGGTACATCATATAAATCAACTTCACAATATCTAACTCTTCAGGGGCCACCTCAAGCAATTTCTTTTCCTTATTGTAATGGTAACCGTAAGGAGCATACCTTGCGCCCTGCCAATTACCTTGCTGAACGCCTTTAATCATTCCAGGAAAAACTCTTTCTTTTATTCTGTTTCTTTCAAATTCCGCAAAGCTCCCCAACTGTTGAAACATTAACTTCCCGGCACTTGTAGTAGTGTCAAAAGGCTCGGTAGCGGATTTATATGCAACTCCATAGCCTTCCAATTCATCTACGATATTTAACAGGTCTTTTAACTTTCTGCTAAAGCGGTCAAGTTTATAGGTAATGATTAATTCAAATTTCTTAGCCCTTGCATCTTGCAACATCTCTTTTAAAGCAGGCCTGTCTAGAACATATCCACTTTCGTCATCAGAATAAATTTTGTAGACTTCCCAACCTAAGCGCTTAGCATGGTCTAAAAGATACTCACGCTGCACTTGCATAGAAAACCCCTCTCTTGCTTGTTCCTCCGTACTCACGCGTATATAGATTGCTACTTTCATTTACGCCTCAAAAGGCTTATTGTTATTTGGTGACTTTTAATGTATTCCGCCATTTATTTATTTTTTTAATGTCTTCTTCTGTGAAGACGGGAAGATTGCGGAAATCGCGTTTAACTTTAACCCAGCCTTTTTTGAACCAATGATAAATACCCGGCCGGCTAACACCTAATATCTTGGCTGTTTCAGTAACTGTATATACCTTTAACTTGCCAATCTTCTTCATAGGGTATCTCATAGTAGAATTATTATACATCATCATACCCTATCAGTCAATTTATTTTTTAGGCTAGAGGGTATCTTATCATTCTTCTCTGCTTGACAAAGTTCAGTTAGCCGCTTTAAATCAGCCTCAAGAAGAATCTCTAATAGCCTTTTAAGACGGTATTCTGAATAATCCTTTTCCGTCTTTTCTTCTAATTTTCTATCCTTATTATCAGATATCTCGCCGTTCATGATTTTTTTAAGTGCTGCTTTTATTTTTTAATAATAGGTTAGTTAACTTAAAGAAATCTTTTAGCT
>JAHKAP010000053.1 GCA_018825985.1 Candidatus Omnitrophota bacterium | reverse complement strand
ATAGCGCAGGCCCACTGATAGAACCCAGTTACTACGGATATGCCTATTAGATCAGGCTTATAGGCTTTAAGATCCTGAATAATACGCTTTTTATAGTCAAAAAGGCGGCTAAACCATTTAATAGTAATATTTTCATCATCAAAAAGCTGCGGGTCAACAAAAAGTTTCGTCTCGTGGCCTGACTGCTTTAAAACAGCGGAAATATATTGCACTCCTAAGCGTTCGCAAGAATCGTTAACAAAGGCTATTTTCATTAATTCCTTTTATTTATTTAATCGAAGTTATTTTAAAACATATATCTTAAATCTTACTGCGCCTATTTCTCTTAATAATATCTTCCATTAAGAATTCACCATAGCTCTCACAAGATGTATCTAGGCCCAGTATACCCTGCCCGCAATTAACAGCTATCTGTGCGTCGTATTTATAAGGGTCACAAATGGTGGCAAAGGTTAGCGCAAGCAACCTCCCTGGCTTTCCGGGAAACCCTCCCCTGAAAAGCATAGCAAAGCTAGATGGGAATAATAATAAGCTTTTAACCCTCAAAGAACCTATAAGAATAGCCAAAAACCTAGCCCGGTTGATTCTTAGGCCATCCTCTTTCAGATGATCCAATGCCCGGCATAAACGTTCAAGGTCCAGAATTTCATCAACGCCAGTATATCCGTTTACGCCCCTTATAACAAGATAATGGTAATAATAAAAACACTTCCTTTTTTTAAAAGCGCTGCAGTAAGCAAAAAATACTTTCTGAAATAAATAAATAGCCTTGCGTGAGATCTTTCCTTGAGAATGTTCTTCAATATTCTTGAGCAGCTGCGAAGGCATTATATATTTATCCATATTAACACTATCGCGCCCATAGTTTGAATAAGTAATATAACTAATATCTTTTATGAATTTCTCTTTCAAAGCAAAATCAAATATTGCTCCTACCTGATCCTCATTCACGCCTCTGGCTATAGTCACGTTCAAGGTAACCGGAATTGATAATCTCCTCAAATTATTTAGCGCTTTTAATTTTGTATTAAGAAATTCTCCTCCCCTCAGTTTAATATAGGTTTTATCGTCAAAACCATCGAATTGAAGACTTATATGATGAATCCCCGCTGATTTCAAGGAAGAGGCGTAATTACTATCCGCGAGTTTAATGCCATTCGTATGAATATTTACTATCTTGCCAGAGCGACGGAGCACTTTTACCATTTCAGGTAAGTTCTCACAGGTGGTAGCCTCGCTGTGTGAAAACGTAACCCTCTTGACCCCTCCCCCCAGGACAAGTTTTTGCACACTATCAAGCGACAGCTCGCGGCCATTTTCGCTAAAATCAAGAAAACACACCGGGCAACTTATATTACAACGATTTGTTATATGGAGATAGTATTCGACCTGGGGTAGTTTTTGCGGAACAATGTTAAAATAGAAATCCTGCAATTGAGAATATTCTTTTGCGTCTTCACAAATAAGAATCGAAAAATTCCCGTGTTGATTACACTTTTTTTCAAGATATACGGTGTTATTTCTATCAACAATAAAGGCATCCACCTGTTTCATACATACAGGGCAAAAGCTATGAGTTTTGCGTAAAATATTATTATTAGAGCTTTCAATCGAAACTTGAACCATGCTTAAAAAGGACTATTCGCTATTTTCTTAAAAGTTTTAGCAATATACAAACTATCCTCCTTGCTCAAATATAATCCATTAGGGATAATTAACAAACTACGAGACACTCCCTTAAAAATAGGAAAATCTTCCGGATTAACTCCAAACGCTTCGAGCTCTCTCGGACCAGTCAGCTCATTTAACTGGGAATCAACCCGTATCCGGATAAGCTCTTTTCTTAAAAAATTAAGGTCAATTTGCTTTTTAATATATACCGCGTAATATAAAAAAATATGTTTTGATTCCTTAGAACAGGAAGGTATCCTTATTCCGGAAACCTCGTTTAAAATACTATCAAAAATCTTTGCGTTTTCTATTCTTCTTTCGTTTCGTTTGTCCAAACTACGCAACTGTTCTAAGCCGACCGCAGCCTGAATATTTGAAAAACGCACTTTCCATTCTTCAGGTATTCTATCTAGAACAATACTACTTTCCCTTTTATGCTCAATGGGATTATACGGATCCCGGATGTTAAGAAATTTTAAGACTGGATACAATGTGAAAAAGAATATTCTTGGTCTTGTTAATATATTAGCAATTATTGAATTTATTATTGTAAAACTAAGCATATTTCTTTTTTCATAATGAAAACTTAACAAAATATTGCGGACGTATTCAGCCATCCTACTATCTTTAGTACACAACATCCCGCCCCCAAAAGCATTAATGGTTTTTGCCTTACCAAAACTAAAAATACTTGCGTCACCAAAACTACCGGCCTTACGGTTTAAATATTCAGCTCCAGCCGCCATTGCACAATCTTCAATTATTTTCAGATTGTGCTTTTGTTTTAACTCCATGAATTCGCCCATATTGCACGTTTGACCCCACATGTGAGTTAAAATCAATAGCTTTGTATTATTATTTAAAACCCTTTTTACAGCTTCCGGATCAATATTACAAGTATTTTCATTAATATCGCAAAAGACCGGTTTTAAACCACTTGCCTTAATCACAGTAAATATACTCCAATGAGTAAAAGGAGTAATTATGACTTCTGTACCTTTAGGATAATTATAATATTTTAGGATTAAAAATAACCCCAGGCGAGCAGATGGGATAGCGATTGAGTTATTTACATTAATATACCGAGAGAACTCTGATTCGAGCTGTTGCACAAAATTACCTTTGAGCATTTTAGGAGAGAACAACAGAGATAAAATAACTTGATACTCTCTTGCAGATATATCAACTGAATGCCTAGGGTAAGCTCTAAATATTGGATCCATTTAATACTCTCTTTATATTCTCAAAAGGCGCTTTACTTGCTAGTTTAATACAAAAAAACCTTAGCTGCCAAGATTCTCCAATGTCCCGGATTTAGAATTAACCGCAATAATCTCATTCTGACAATTAGGTGAAATACTGTAATCTAGTTTATATAAATCGCGCCCCCGTAGTGAAACTTAGTGCGAAAAAAGGGCCCTTCCTTGCATATCCTAAAGTATGCGAGAAATAAGATAGCGCGGAATAAAAAAGTGTTTGGGCATAAATAAAACCCCCCTTGTTCAGTAAAAACAAACCCGCTAATATCAGATATAATCCTTCCAGTAATTTACTTTCATTTTATACTCTACCATAACAATCAAGCCATTGCTCAGCCCCTTTTTTGTCGATAAACCGATCAATAGGCTAATAGTTGTCTTTGTCTCCTACAAGTATATAAATCTGGTTAAAAAAATGTCTTTGAGAAAGAATGGATTTTATGACTAGATGAAGTTTCTGAAACAAATAAACGCTTTCTTTCGATATTACCCCACCCGATTGCTGCTGAAGTAAATCTACAATTTCATCTGGCATAAGATAATGCTTTTTTGTCAATCCAGCAGCTGTTCCCCGCAAAAATTAGAAGCACAAGTAAAACCTTATTCATAGGAATTCCTTAATGGCCATTATTCCTTTTTTTACAAAAAACGAAAGACTAAGGTTGCTATTTTGCGTTTTTAGCAAAAAAACCTTTCTATCGCTTATATCTTTGGGAGTAACCTTATTCCTCATCCCTGAAGCCACAGTCCCTGGCCTATCCTCATAAACAAAAATGTCAGCAAAATCAAAATTAACTGATTTCAGCAGACTACATGTTTTCTTAAAATCATGATCATTCTCTCCCGGAAACCCAACTATGATGTCGGTAGTCAACGCCAAACCAGGGGCCTCCTCTCTTAATTTGAACAGGCAACGATTAATTTCTTCTATGCGATATGGACGATTCATTAACTTAAGGACTTTATTGCTGCCGGATTGCACAGGAATCTGTAAATATAATATTTTTCTTTGATTAATTAACAACAAAGGCCTCAATTGGTCAAAATATTTTACAAACCATTGCGCATTAAAATTGGTGATAGATAACTTGAAATCAATATTTTTTCCTGCTTCGAATATTTTATGGAGAAGTTCTACAATATTAATGGCTATATCAAGGCCATAGCAACCTGAGTCCTCCGAGATAATATAAAAGTTTTTTGAGCCGTGTTTCAATGCAGTCTTAAATTCATCGATTATTTCTTCTGGTGGTTTACTGACAACGCTGCCGGTAGCAAATCGTTTTGCGCAATAACTGCAAGCGCCCAGACAACCCTTAGAAATCCTTAAGTACGTGAAATTATTCATGTTGTTTACAATAAATGGATTAATGCTCTTATCCAAAAACCTTATGTAAAACAAGCTGCTGCTCCAGGACCTTGCAACCTTGCTTATAAATTCCCAAGATAATTTAAATTCGCTTATAAACCATCTAACCGCTCTCTTAAGATAAAGCAATTTCTTGAGTATCGGACGATATGAAACACTTTGCGCGGAAATATAAACCGGATCTTTTATGTCATGAAAATGCGTATCGGCGCCTATAATTCCATCCAAAGATTCTAATTCTGTCGGGATGACATATGGAAAGTTACCAAGAACCTTAAGCAACGCGGGATTTATCGCAGGTACGCATCCTGTAATAATTAATTGGGCTGAATGTTTTCTTCTTACTAAATAGTGCCGGATTAAATCTATTGAGCTCTCGTCTTCTTCCGGGCTAAACGAGCATGTATTTATAATAATAGTATCTGCTTTGGAAATATTTTTTGCTGGACTCCAGCCATTTATAGACAAATAGTCAACAATCTTCTGGCAATCAAGCATTCTCTCTCTACAAGAAACCGAAGAGCAAGCAAAAAATTTCTTGTTATTTTTAGTCACCTGCGCAATATTTACCATATATATTATATGAACTCTCTGACTACTTTCATGATTTTTTTATAATAGCAACTGAGGTAATTATCATACTCTGAGCACGCAATAATTCAAACATTCTCTTTATTATAATGCTTCTGTAAACTTTTTCCCCCATTCTTGAAGCAACTTTGCCGGACTTGTCTTCGTAAGCGAAAATATCACAAAACAGAATTTGTTATCGATAAGATGCGTTTTGTCATAAAAAAACTTCACAATAAGAGCAAGCCCCTATAATAACATCTACTTTTATAATTTTATTGGTAAACTTCCATCCATTTAAAAGAAGATAATTATACAACCTCTGGTTATTCAGCATTCTGTCGGCAATATTTAGCATTACAAATTAAAATAATATTTTTTTCTATTTAATCTTTGGTTGATTAACGGTTCCCGGAATCTACCTAATTTACATTTTTAGCTATAGTAGGATTAAAAACCGTTGGCATATTAATGCTTTTAAAATTGCTGATAGCTTTTTGTATTATATCTAAAAATCTCCTCCTCGCAACTTGAAGTAAACATCGCATTGAAACTAAACAATCTGCATATTCACCCGATCAAACCGGATTTTTTAAGCGATTTTAAATATTTACTTTTTACAAATTTGCAAACATTTGTATTTATTGTTAGTCTTCTTATGGTTTTTTATAATCCAGATTATTTTATCTAGACCTTCATGACAAGTTGGCTCTCCTTCTGAAAGTATGTAGAACACCGCTTTTGAATATTTTAGTAAATTATCTATTTAAGAACACGTGGCCTCAAGTTTACGCATCTCATTATGATTTTCTCCAAAACAACAAATAGTGGAATTCATATTGCACTTTAGAGTAGGCCAGAACTCGTATTCGCGTAATTTATTATTACCCTTCATAACAGTAAAATAAAATATACAGAGTTTTTTATAATATTCTGGTGTATTTGATAATACGAGCTCAAAATTACCATGATCTAAACAAGGCTTAGATAACCATATTTTTTATCTTTTTCAATAATAAACGCATCAATATATTTTAGGCAAGCTGGACAAAGGGTTCTGTTTTTTCTAATAATATTAACTTTATTAATTTTTACGAGTTTTATTTAAAATTTTATTAAGAGCATAAAAATAATCATAATTCCATTTTCTTGCTGACCAATCAACGCATTTATTACAATATGGTATTTTATGAAATTGCCCTAATTGATGATAATTTCTTATTTGATCATATATTGCTGATTGCCACATTTGCTTTAAGCTAGTTTTTCTTATGTCTCCTACTATAGTTCTATCTGACCAATCGTCTACGCAAAACTTTAGATACCCATCTACATTTATAAAGATTCGCGTCCAAAGCAAAGGACACGGCCATCTTTCGCCTTGTGTAACACTTTCTAAAATATTATTTTTTACAAGACCTCCGATTGAAGTATAAGTACGTATTATTACCTTATCGACTTTATCATCCCAATACTCAACGAAATCATTTATCTCTTCCTTAGCCTCAGGCTGGTCAATTATGCTCACCATAATTTTGGTATGAAATTTAAATCTATTTCTTAGATCGATAAGCCTCTGCGTATTATCCATAACTTTTTTAAAGCTAGACCCCAATCTAATAGACTCATATGTATCTTTCCTTACAGCATCCAAGCTAATTTCTATAACATCTATTCCAGTATTAAGTATATTCATGCTTTTTTTCTTAGATAATAAAGTTCCGTTTGTGATTAAGCAAATGGGTTGTATATTATTTTTCTTAGTATAAATTATCATGTCTAATAACCTTGGGTGCAGTGTAGGCTCTCCGTCGCAAACTATCCTAAAAATAGTTCCTTTGAATTGTGCAACCTCATCCACAATCTTTTTATAAACAGAAAATCCCATATGGCGCGGTTTATAAAATTTTTGTTTAGATATATAAGAATACGGACAATGAATGCAATTTAAATTACAAACATTTGTTATTTCAACGAAGACCATCGGTGGGAAAATTTCATCCTGTTCTTTCCTGAAGACGTAATTGCTTCCTAATTGGTTTCTCTTCATCATGTAATAATTAAATTATTCTTTTTTAATAAGTAATTATAAAGACTTCCAGTCCCCTAACTGATGTTCTACTAAATTTAATAGTTGTTCGGCTACAATCTTATTAACCAATTCATTTGGGTGAAAATCAAAAATGCTTACAACTAAATCTTAGTAATTATATTTGCGTAGATAATCATTAAGAATGATATACTTTATGTTATGCATATCCAAATAACTTCTGAAAAATCCTTCAAATTTATCCATGATTAACCTGTACTTCTTACCACTGCTCCATCCCGTTATTGGGAAAGAAACAACATAAAAAGCAATTCCGTTGCTTTCACATCTATTCTTGATTTCTTCTATATACCTAAAATATTGCTCCCAATTTTGATTTTTTGATATGACTAAATTTATTTTCTCCCCAAATCTGCCATTTCGCATAGAATATAAGCAATGCATCTTATAATATTGAGCGTAAAAGAAACTAAATGCATATGAGTTATTTAATAAATAAACAACAAAATTACTTGGAATACGAGCTTTGTCAATATAATTACTTTCATCCATATCGATCCCTAAAGTTTCCATAAAATCATCTACCTCTGGGCAACCAAGCACTAAGGCATCTAGCTTATAAAACTCGCCTTTTTCAAAAAAATAATTTCTTTCATCCAACGTGCTCCATCCGCACTTCCCAAAATTATATACCTCACAATTTATTTTGAATCTGTCTCTAATTAGTTTTTCAAGTACATTAGAAAGTCTGTCATTCATTTTTACCCCTTGGCCAAAAATGTATGAATCACCTAAAATACCGATTCTAAAAACATCATTTGATTTTGATTTACTAAATTCCTTATCTTCTCTAAAACCTTGACTATTATATTTGCAATATTTTATTTTCCATTTTTTGCTTGAAAGCGTGATATTAATATCGTCGGTCGCTAAATAAAAAAATCTAAAATAAAATTCCATAATCACGCCTAAGAGAGAAATTAATATAATAATCACTGTGACATTTTTTATCCCTTTCGATCGAATTTTCATATTCAATTTAATATAATATGCAGATTATAAAATCTTATTTTATCTTAGTTAAAACTGTTCTGAGAGTATCTGTTATTAATTGCACCTCCCTATCGGCGAGTAAAGGATATATGGGTATAGATACCGCTGACTTCATAATTAATGTGGTATTGGGAAAATTATTATTTGATAATTTTAAATAGCGATGCAATGGATATGGCTTTACTGGCTGCTTTACTTTTATTCTTTTCTTGTAGCAGCATTGCATAAACTGGTTAATATTACCACTGATCTTAACCATATATCTATGAAAAATGTGCAAGCCTTCGGACGGTTCTTTTGGCAATTCTATATTTAAATTCGAAAAAGCCTGAGTATAAATCTTAGCTATTCTCCTTCTCTTCATAATGAACGATTTTAATTTTAAAAGCTGAACTATGCCCAAAGCTGCTTGTAGATTGGTCATTCGGTATGTATATTTTATTTTGTAATCAAATGATTCCGGCTCTTTTAATTTCTTAAGTTTTTCTAATAGGTGTTTTGAATTAGCCAGAACCATCCCTCCTTCTCCGGTAGTAATATATTTAGTGCCCTCGAATGAAAATATAGACAAATCTCCCCAGCTACCAACTTTCTTACCTTTATATTCTGCGCCGATAGAATGCGCGCAGTCTTCAATAATAGGTATACCTAGATCTCTAAATTTATCAATTTCTGCCGGACAGCCAAACATGTGAGGAATGATTATCGCCTTTGTTTTTTGAGTTATTCTTATTTTTGCATCCGTAAAAGAAATATTATAATCTGCGATGTTTACATCACATACCACAGGTTTAGCTCCGATATATAAAACAGCATTTAATACAGAACGGCATGTATAGCTAGGAACTATAACCTCATCTTTGGGTTTAATGCTTAAACATAACAATGCCAGATATAATGCGAGCGTGCCGGTGCTAGTAGCTACTGCTCCTTTAGCGCCTATATAATCGCTTAAACTATTCTCGAATCTCCTTACCGCCCATCCTTCTGCCGGATAATTAGTTACAATCACTTTTCTAAGGGCATAAAGCTCGTCTCTTCCAAGTGTCGGTTTAGAATGCTCAATCATTTTTATATAATAGGTTAAATTTTCTACTAAATCCCGGAAATATCCGCCAAATTAATTTTAATCGGCTTTTGATTGTCAGGATTTACCTTAAAGCATAAAAATCAACTTCAACACCGCTATAAGCAAAATATTGTGATCTTTCCAGGATATAGTAACTATTAAGCGCGCTTATTATTGCCTGATAAAAATCGCTACCCACCCAATGAGGTGAGATTACTAGGCAGATATTATTTTTCCTGGCCCTAAAATCAGTTATTCGCGATTCAATATAATCATTGTTCATATCCGGCGCAAATCCGGATACAAGATGATCGCCATTAAGGAATTCAACATTCCATTTATTATTAATTTTCTTGCCAAACTTATCGATATTAGCCAAATTTAACCTTGCTCCGTATTTATAATAATACCAAAATGGAACGATTTGCATTATAGGAACTAACATAATAACATCACCTTGTTTGATATTGGATATTGCATACCTAACTACTTGCTTCCAATCTGCGCTTGATCCAGGGTTATATAATATGCCCAGGGAATTAATCGTTAATATTACAACAAGTAGAATAGATAATATTCTAACCTTTATATTCGGTAGCAGCGTTATCGCTTTAGCGATAATGACATAAAACGCAACTGAGGTTACAAAAAAATACCTATTCAGGTAGATCGGCCTTATTATTATGGAGAATAGATATGTTATCCCTATGGGAAGAAATAGCCAGAGGAAAAAGAATAAATCCTTATTTCTACAGCTTAGCTTAGCTGAATTAGTAGACTGATTTTTTTTATTCGGTAGAAGTAAAAAAAATAATAGACAGCTAAAAAATACCGTTAAGATCCTGGGTATCAAAAGACGGTTGGCACCTGTTTGAAAACCAATTCCTCCGTGAGCTTGCCTATATCCGCCGTAACTAAAAACTTCAAACGTCTCAAGCAATGATTTAAAATTAGGCGTTGTAATGTAAGCTATCTCATTATTTATTGAATTTCCCACTCTTTTGTTTAGCCACATTAGAAAAAGCAATGAAAAAAATACCAGGAGCGTTTGAGTAATCAAGAAATTTATTTTATACTTTGCCTTTTTAGAAATGATTAGAAAATACAAAACTTGGGTTAAAATAACATAAACCCCAAAGGGATGAGTACAGACCATTAAGCCATTTGTTATTAAATATAAAACATATAGGGTTGACTTTTCATTGTCTAACAACATTATGAAAATAATCATTGAAATTAAACCTAGACATAAAAATAGGGTATAATTCCTAACTTGCTGCGCATAATATATATGATAAGGTGATATCGAAATCAAAAAAGCGCTTAGGAGTCCGGTATTTTTGCCGTATAATAACTTGACTAATTTATAAACCAGGATTATTGCCGCTATCCCAAAACCCACCGATAAGAACCGGGCCATAAATTCACTGGATCCGAATAAACCAACCCATATCTTGAGAATAACAAAATACAGCGGCCTGGTCATATAACGATGATCTAAGAGATCTTTCCAATTATAGCCTGTAAAACTTAGACTACATGCTTCATCGTACCAAAGGCTTTTTCCGGTTAAATGATAAAGTCTTAAGAAAACGCCGATCGCTAAAATAAAAGATAAGATAAAATATTTATTAGCAAATAAACCGATAAATTTATTTTTAGCCAAAAAACTTTCGCGATTTGTAAACGCCATAGATATTATCTCGTGCAATCAGTGCTGTTTGGCAAAAGAATTAAATAATCAATTAATAATGGATTTGAATTCGTATGTTTTAATATTATTTTATACTCACCATGATTCAAATATATTGAATCCGAGGCAACAAAAGACCAGGTTTCCCGGCCATTAATCTTAATGTCCTTTTTTTGCTTATCTGATTTACCGCGGAAAATTACGCTTAGATCATTATCTAACAGAGAAAGCACCTGTCCCGACAACTTATAATGATCCGCATAAGGTATATCTACCGTAAGAATCAATGTCTCTTTGCTTTTACCGCTCTCGACTAAATTAGTAGCATATCCGTGATGATATTCGGAAATATTCCAGTTGCCCTTTCCGACTTCCGGATATATAAACCAAGGCAGGCTTAAATTTTTTCCCGATTCCCGGACGGGAATAAATAAAAACTTATCAATGGAAATATCACCTTCCATCGCAGTTTTATCATTATTCCAAACCGCTTTTAACGCATCTACCCAAAAGCGAATAGTCAG
Organism: Candidatus Omnitrophota bacterium; assembly: GCA_018825985.1. Classification (GTDB taxonomy): domain Bacteria; phylum Omnitrophota; class Gorgyraeia; order Gygaellales; family Profunditerraquicolaceae; genus JAHKAP01. The sequence continues at coordinate 20,117 of JAHKAP010000053.1, read as the reverse complement.
ATTACCCCTGGGCAATTCCCAATATGGATCTTGAGTTAGAGAAACCATAAACCACCTTCCAGGATAATCTTTATCTAAATACCAGATATTTTCTATCCGGTGGGAACCACTATATAAAATACCTTTATCATTTGAAACCTCGGCATAAATACAGGGGATTGCTTCTCTGTAATTATGATGTATGTATGAAAATAACTGGTATTTTCCGGGATTTTCGATATATGCCTGGACTTCGGACCTAATTAATGATTCGCTGGTATGAACTACCTCCCTGCCGGTGACTACCCCCTTATTCCATTCACCAGTAGAATCGCTGGCATTAATAACCAGTGCGGATTGAGAATGCGCGGGGTTTATCAGTAAATTCAACAAGAGCAAAATTGAGCATAATACCTTTTTTGCGACCTTTTTATTCATATTATGGCACTTCCGGGTAAACATTATCATCGGAACATTCCCAATTCATTTTTACTTTATCCAATTCTTCTCCTAAAATCACTATCTTGGAACTATCCAAGTTACCTAACCCCTGCTCAGAAGCCATTCTGAGATGATTAACGTACCAGGGAGTTCCTAGATTTGGGTTTTCAGGCACAGGACCCCAATCTTTTGTAATTATCCGGGTTGCCGTTGCGTCAGTAGCTACCGGATCCTTGCCTACGATCACCAAGGCGCCTCCTATCCTTTTGCTTACATCTACGCTCTTGCCTCCTAAAAATAAAGAAGCCCCCCTGCCTTCCATTCCAAATCCGGCGCTGATCACTACCAGGTCAGGTCTTAGAGCATTGTTAATATCAACGATCACTTGATGTAATCCGGCCTGATGAAGCTTATACCTCGGTTCGCCGTATAAAACAGAAGGCATGATCCCCATAAAATTTTTCATCCCCAGGCTTACCGGCGAAGGCTTATGATGTGTTTTTAATGAAGGTATGGAAATAACTACATCCGAATCAGCCACCAAATCAGGAATAGCCAGTAATTTTAATCTTGTTTTTGACGGGAAATACTTGAAATTGGCAGTATGCTCCATAAGGTTTATCAAAAATATCTTCTTCCCATATTTTTTATTCAGAAGGTCTATTAAATGCTTGACCTGGGCGCCCTCTTTACCCTCCCGGCCGGCGAAATTAATCTTTACCGGACGCTCAACCCACTCGCCAATTAAAACCTCTTTTGCTCCTGATTTTATGCACTCTTCAGCCACCGAAGCAACTACCTCAGGGTGGGCTATTTCACCGGCAGAAACCGGATCGTGCCCATCCAGGCCTCCGGATACATAATTCGGCTTTATAAATACCCTATCGCCTTTCTTGACTATGGTCTTCATCCCTCCCAGCAAATTTATAGCTTTCTTAGTAATAGAATATAAATCGTTACCTTTAACTATTGATACCTGGGAATTAACTATTCTTTTCTCTACCGGAACAATCGAACCTGTTTTCTTATCCAATGCCAACAAAACCGAACCGTATTTATTCTCTTCAACCGGCGGCTTATTGGCCTCAGCCTTATTCTTTGGAAACTTGAATACAAGCAAGACCACGATCAGTATATTAATTGCCTTTATAAATACCCTCATTGATCGTTCCATTCAGGTTCTTTCATATACATGAATCCGGTCGGTCCCTTAAATTTTCTTCTGCCTATAAAATGATCTATAATTTCCTATAGAATGACTTTTAAAGTAGTAATAATACACGGCAGGACTAAAGTAAGCAGAAAATTATCCGATTCATTGATAAAAGTCGACATATATTGTGGCGACCGGATTAATAACACCTTATTTATTTTCATCATTAACTGCGTTTAAAATCAAAAATGTCTTTTATTGCCCTTAAAGAGCGTGGGTTAGCCATAAATATATAAAGTAAACGCGGTAAATCGTAGAATACAAAAGATAGAATTATACTGCCTATAAAATCATTTTTTAGTAAAGTAAAATATCGATTGCGCAAGCACAGATACTGCCTGGTCTTTTCGGGAGTGCAAGAGCTATTGCCATAATGATAACATGCGGCATCCGGACAGAATAAGGCTTTTATCCCTTTTTTCTGCGCCCTCCAGGACAAATCAACATCTTCGAACAGAAAGAAAAAACGTTCATCGAAATATCCATTCTCCCCTCTTACAGCCTCAAGCATATCTCTCTTATATACAGCGGCAGCGGAACAAACTCCAAAAATATCCATTTGCTTACTGAATTTTGCTGAATCTATTTCATCCTTCCCGACATCATGAAATCTCCGCAAAAAAGACACATATATTCCCGCTGAAAAAACCCTGATTTTATCTATTTTCATTATTTTAGGCTGAAGCATTCCTATCATTTTAGGAACGCTTTTAATAATTTTTATTATCTCTCCCATAAAATCATTCCGAAGTATTATATCACAATCTAAAGTGAAAATCCATTCTCCCCGCCCAACCTCAATACCCTGATTTCTGCCTTTACAAGCTCCAAGGTTATCTTTGTTCTCAATCAAAATTACCTGAGGATAATTTTTTTTAATCAAGCTCACCGTATCGTCTTTTGAACCATTATCCACCACTATTACCTCAAAATTCTGATACCTCTGTAGATAAACAGAATCCAGGCAAGATTTTATGTAATTAGCGCTATTGTAAGTCAGGATCACTATTGAAATATGAATCATTAAATATCCTCAAGTATCGCTTTGAGCCTGCCTCCCAAAACCTTTAGCGAATATTTAGTTTCTACTTCTTTTCTTGCCTTGTCCCCTAAATCATTCCTCAGCTTTGCATCGTCTATTAAGAGTTTCATATAATGAATAAATTCATCCTTATTGGACGCCAGGAATCCGGTTTTACCATTATCAATAATAGACTCCGCCTCTCCTATTCTGCTGGCAACTACCGGTTTAGCCAAGGCCATATATTCAAAAAGCTTAGTAGGGCTCTTTGCCCGGTTAAACCGGCTATTCTGAATCAAAGGCAATAGCCCTACGTTCATGCGGTTCAAGTAATCGGGGATCCTGTCTGGATGGATCCAGCCTTCAATAAATATCCGGTCCGAGCAAAAAAAACCCTTAGCCTGCGCGCAAACTTCATTAAAATATGAACCCGCGCCAGCCAAATGCAGAAAAATATTATCATATTTTTTCGCCAAAACAGAAAAACAATCCAAAAGAAATCTCAAGTTTTGAAACATCTCTCTATGATATACCGTGCCTATCCAGGAGAACCTGATAGCCGTACCATCGGACAAATCAGGCTGAGGTTTAAAAAAATCCATATCTACCCCAGTCGGTACATAGTGCATTTTTTTGCAAAATTGATCAAAGTATTCCCTCAAAAAAATACTCGCCGTTATACAGGCATCGGCGTGATGACAAAGTCTGCGTGTAAAAAATTCCATCTTTGAGCTGGGATAGAAGCCAAAATGGTAAACTGGATCCTCCCGGATATTCCAATCATCACAATCAAAAACTACTTTATTGCCCCGGAAGAGCGAAATAAACAGCGGAGCCAAAGCATGATAATTTAGCCTCTGGATAAAAAATATAGCCTTCTTCTGTACAGACAGCTTTTTTATTGCCAGAACATTTAGGTTAATCTTTCTGCTAAGTGGCATTTTAAATTCTTCTTCCCCGTATTTAGCCGAAAGATGGTCGCCGAAAGAGAATACTTCCGTATCCAATCCCAGCTTCTTTAGTTCACGCGCAAAATTATAACATCTCACTCTTGCACCGGAAAGATTATAACCTTCCCGGGTTATAAATACTATTTTCATTTTTTTTATAACTATACTATTCTGGTTTCGATAGCTTTCTATCTCAGGCCAACTATCTGAGTTTAAGAAATCGATATCGTCCCGGAAAAAATATCTTGTTTTTTTGGAAGAGTTTCCTTTGTCTTTATATAGAACCCAACGACCCGTGAACTGCTCCTCCATTTGACAAAAGGAACCTCTTCGGTTGGATTATCAACAGAAAACATTACTGCCGGAAGGATTTTTTCTTTTGATAAAGTTAGAGTAATCGATTTTGGCTTCAAATCAGGCAGCTTGATCTCCTCAAAGGCATGAACATTACTTAAGCCAAATGTTTTCTCGCCCAAAGAACTAGTCCATTCGGTATATCTTCCTGCCAGAAACAAACCCAGACAAAGATTGCCGGTTTTTTGATGAAACGAATCATCCATGCTCACCTTCCAACTTATCTCATGATCATTTTTGATCTCAATCTCCCATTTCATTGACAAACGCAGACCTTCCTCTGTGGCGTAAATTAGCAGCTTATCAGGAGCGGATACTTCGCTCCTCCATTGAAAATCAGGATTGCTATAATATTTTCCGCTCGATATAAACGAAGTCTCTAAACCGATAGTACTGGTTATCTGCCGGCCCTGATGGTATATCTTTGTAATGCCATCGCTGAAATAAATATCCAATCCCTGCTTAGATATCCTTTCGGGATTTTTTACAATTTTTTTGTACAACAATAGTTGATCGCCGTTATTAAGGTTAAATTCTCTGATCAGTTCAAAATGACCGATGTTCTTATTAAATAGTGAATTTAGCTCATCCAACTTTTTCTTAAAAAATAAAGGGGTTGCCCGGTCACGCCATTGATCATTTATAAACGCGACAAAATCCGCAGATATCATTTTATATGAATCAATATCTGCGTCTTTATACTTGCTTTCTTCGGACATAGTGGCCAGGTCAATAATCATAGGTAGTTTGTCACGAAATATCCTATACATTATCGGCTCGTAGACCCTGACATTGCTGCACATAAAAAAGACCTTTATATCGGGCTTTAAGTCTTTTGAGTGGGTTAATATCTCTTTCAATATTTCGTCGTTCTTCCAGTCCGCCTGCGAAGGATACGAAAATGCGTCAATATCACTCCTATTATCGATACTGAGCGACCTTTTGAATAATATAACCGGGATAGGCTTTTTAACGCCCAAAAAGGGTATTTTAATTTGAATCTGCTCAGGGATAAAATCCGCCCTGTACGAAATATTAAAATACTGCAGGCTCCCGAAAACAATAATTACGGCTGCAAGGATTTGTCTTAATCTGGCCTTCTTTAACCCAAAGACTCCTGCGCAGGAAATCAGGGCCATAGCCGGCAAAACCGGCATAAAATATCTATTGTAATTTGGATAGTGGAAGAGGAAGGCTAAAGAAAATAAAGGCAGAAAAAACCAGGAGAATAAAACCTTTTTCCAGCTGTTCTTTGAGAATGCTCCGATTACAAATAAAATAAAATAAAGTGGCGACAGAGAATTATTAAAAGCGTCTTTTAAGAAAAAAGATACGAAATCCTTACTTAATATTACCCAGCGCTGTACGATAAAAGTAATAGAATGTCCAGGATAAAAATGGCCGGCATAAAACCAGGAGCATTCGTATATCCGGCTGGCAACCTCCCAGAATTTTAATCTATAGAATCCAAACGTGACCAGGACCGCGATAAGAATGGCTGTTATTATATTCCGTCGCGCGAGACTAAAACCTTTTTTCTTGAAAGCCCTATAAATAGACGGGGCCAGCGGCCCTAAAATAAAGAGGGCGAAGTTAAACTTTATCAGTAATCCCAGCCCTGAAGCAAAAGCAAACAAAAAAGTATACTTTTTATTAGTAAGATTTTCGGATTTTAAAAGCAGGTAAACACTAAGAACAACCATAGCGGTCAAGGGTACATCCAGCATGTATACCCTTAGATTGTTGAAGACTAAAGGATACATGGAGACCAAAAATGCGGCCAAAAGCCCTACCCTTCTGTCAAATAGCACTTTCCCGACTCCGAAGGTCGAAAGCACGAGAATAGTGAGAAAAATCGAACTACTTATCATCACCCCGGAATCCTGGGTCAAGCCGAAGATGAAATAAAAAGGCGCGGTCAGGTACCCAACGAGCACACCGTGCCATCTAAAATAAACAACGCCACCCAGGATATCGGATAACCAGGGGAAAAACCCCTGCTGTAAATAATCAAAAACCTTTAAGCTTAATAAAAAATGATACCAGGAATCATATATAAGGTATGTCTTATCTAAAAAAAGCCAGATAAGATTATTTATCAGATGGAATAAAATTATCGCAGTTAAAAATAAAACAGTCCAATGCATTTATTCCCGTTCTCCGCTGCCTTCACCTATTGACTAAGGGACGATTTCGCTGTTTTCTAAGTAAGCCCTGAGGATATTACCTGCGCTCACTTCCCAGTTATATTTTTCTTCCGCGCGCTTGCGGGCTGATTTTTGAATTCTATCTTTAAACTCGGGATCGGATAATACCTTGATAATTCCTAACGCCAAAGAATCGGGATCACCGGGTATTGTTAAAACGCCGGCATCCTGCAACATTTCCGGAACCTCTCCCACCCTACTGGAAACAATCGCCTTTCCGCAAGCCAAATATTCAACGATCTTAAGGGGGCTTTTACATGAAGTAACTTCATTTTCTTCAAAACAGGCAACGCATACATCCGCAGCGGCAATATACTGCGGCACAAGTTCATGAGAAACAGCCCCGGCAAAGATTACAGACCCGTTCAAATCCAGCTGATTTGCCATTTTCTTCAAATCATTAGCCATATACCCATCACCCAATATCATAAAAGAAAAGTCCTTACGGCAATCGCTTATTAACTTTTTAGCGGTCCGGATAAATAACTCGACATACTGTCCGCCATGGAGCTGGCCAAGATACAAAATAAGAGGTTTGGTAATGCCAAATTTCTCTTTAACAGACAAACCGGAAATCTGGGGATTAAACCGTATAAGATCCGCGCCCACATGGGCATCGACAATAGGAGTATTTTTTGGTGACAATTTCAGGCATTCAGTTCTTAATCTCCGGCTGGCAACCGATATAGAATCAACTACACGAGGAATTGTATTCTCCATGACCATCAGGTATCTGCGAATAATACTTCTTAATAAACCCGGGCTGGTAGAAACCTCATATATTTTAACTTCCCAATCATCCCAATCATAATGCAAATGTTTTCCGCGCAGGACAGCGGCCACCATTGCAGGAATAGCGGCATTATAAAAACATTTCTGGAAATGAACGATATCAGCCCAGCCAGCCAATTTCCATACAGAAAATATATTCGAAAGAAAAACATGCGGACCGTGTCTCCTGGATCGGGGGATCGCGGCGATATTATCCGATATCATTTCCGGTCCATAATGACTCTGTTCTAAAGGAAAATATACCAGCTTTACCTTGTGGCCTTTCTTTTCAAACTCTTTAGCAATATAAACTACCCGCACTGTCCAGGGCTCAGCTGAAGAATTTATATCGTGGGGATGGATCATAAGTATATTCATATCATCCGCCCGGAAAAATGATCATTCTTTTTAACTTCTTTAGAAGATACAAACACACATCCATTGCTAAAGAAATACTAAAAAGCCACGCTACGATAAATATCCGCAATGTCCTTTTCATTTAATCCCGATCAATAATATTTATACAAATCGTATTTCTTCAGCTCGTTAAGTGCTTTAATTATAGTTTGATGATTATCACAATGATCGCAATGCTCATCATACAATACCTGCCCGTTTGCGAACCGGGCCCCTTTATGGTCTTGTAAATATTTTGCCTGCCTCCTCCATCGCCAATATTCAGTTGAATTCCAGACCTCTTTAAATGATTTCTTATCCAAATATCCGACAGTTCGCAAGTGACAGCAAAAACTCATATCGTATTTGGCAGGAATAAGGTTAAAATACCAGCCAATGGTGCAACCTTTGTTTAAAAAGAAATCCTTTGACCAGGCGCCGGTTTTTTCATCGTAATTACCAAGTTGGAATTCAAAATTATCTACAAATTCTATATTATTCTTCTTTAATATCGCCGCTATCTCCGGGACCTGCTTCTTTATGGCCTCTATCTCCTGTGGTCTCAACTGCAGGAATCTATTCATCACATCCAACCTGATTAAGTAAAACCGTACTGCATCAGGTGCAATATCAGCATCCATCTTTGCCATTTCCACTAACTCGTGATAGTTCAAAGTATGAATAACATGGCTGACTATCAAACGCGGTTGATTATTACCCGTTTTTCTTCTGAGTTCCATGAATTTTTTTAAATTATCGCGCACTTTATAGAATGTATCACCGGGCTGGATTGTAGAGATCCTGGAATAAGTTTCAGCGCTGCCGGCAGGAAAGCTGCAGTAAATTTCATTTACCCCTAATTCAATTACTTCTTTTGCTTTATCTTCATCAAGCAAAATACCGTTCGTAAAGAACAACACCCCTAATTTCTTGCTGCGCGCGTATCTGAGCATGGGCATAAATTTATCATACATGAGTGGCTCGCCGTCACCCTGAAGGATAATACCGTCAGTCATCATCTCTGAAGCATCATCGATTATCTTCTTAAAAAGTTCAAAATCAAATTTTCGCTCAAGAAATTCCTCCGGGTGTTTTACCCCGGGGGTATGGACCCAGCAATGCTGGCATTTGGTATTACAGCGGTGGAACGGATCGAAGACAATTGTCTGCGGCCCGATAAAAACCTGCTCGCTGATAATCCCTAAAATCCTCAAAAGGTCTCTTTCTCTTCCCGGATTTACCCGGGCATGGAGGCCGATGGTATTGAGTATCTCGATAAGCTGACCGTCAAAATAGGCTATCTTGATGCCAGCGCTTTCAATGCGCTTCTTTATCTCCTCCATATAAGAAATAAAATTCCGCGGTAAATCTTTAACAGGAAATAGTTCCAATTTGACTGAAGAAACATCGGCCTCTTTTCCAAGAAGTGACAAAGCAAATTCTGCCATTTTATCAAGCCGGCCGAAATTGTATCTTGATAAACCTATAGTTATATTAATATCTCTGTTGTTTACCATGAGGTATTTGATAGTTTTTATTTTTTTCGGGAAATCATGGTTGTCCCCTGCAATTCTGGCATGCAACTCTTCGAAATCACCCAGGAGTAAAATCCCGTTATCTTCAACATGGCCATCCCCTCTTTCCCCCGGCAGATTAACCCCTCCTACCATTCTATAATCGAAAAATGCCCTTAAATAACGAAGGGGTATGGACGGCTGAAGAAATAATCGTTTCAGGGTCTTAAACGTTGAATTTTTTAGTTCGGTTAAAAAAACATTAATTTTCTTTAAATAATTACCCTTTGTGTACTCATCCATAGACGTTAAAACACCTCCCTATAACAATTAACCATACCTGCGCAATTTCTCTGACAATGCCTTATCTTTTCCCGTATGCTTTCCGCTTTTTGAGACAGCCATATCTTGCCTATATCGCTTATTTTAATATTACCCACGGATTCCATCTCGCAGCATAAATAAACATCGCCTTTTGGGTTAATATGTATAATACCATCGCCTAAACTGCACGGGGTATCCCTTACAAATATTTCCGGGTCAGAAAAATATAGCTTAAATTTTTCTAATTGCCCTATCGGATTATCTATCCTGTATCCGGCTTTCTTTAATTTAATAAGTTCGTCAAGTATATTTAAAACCTTGGATATATTTTTTGGCCAAAGAAAACTAAATTCATCCTTTTTATACCATTCAGGGTCTACCGGGACCATATTAGGACGCGTAACAGCCATAAACGAATGAGAGACCTGTCTGTCTTTTCCCCATTTTACAAGATCCAGGATACTCTCCAGGTTTTGGCCCATAATAATGGTCTGCAATGTAATATTCTTTAATTTACCCTTGTATATATCAAAAAACTCCAATGCCTCTATTACTTTACGACATGATCCTTTTCTGCCTCGTAAAAAATCGTGGATATTTTCGTCTAAGCTATCTAAAGATAAAGCCAAAAAACTAAGGCCTGAATCCGCGATCCTCTTAGCTACTGCCTTATCTATCAAGTAGCCATTTGTAACCATGGAAAATCTAAAACCCTGATCAGCGATAAACTCAACTAGATCGAGCATGCCTTCTTTCATAAGGGTTTCGCCCCCGGAGATGTTCATCTCAAAAGGCATGCCTACAAATTCCTTAAGCGAAGATATGAATTTATATAAATGAGGAGCTTCTAATTCGTCAGGTTCTTCTTCGGACTTCCAGTAGTTACACATTTTGCATCGGAACATACATCTGTGTGACACCTCTACAACACAGAAATCCGGGCGTTTCATATCTTTTTTCTGCGCATCCATATTAGCCCCGCAGCTGCTTTAAGCTTTCTCTGCATGACGCTATGCAGCGATCAGCGCATTCTATGTTCGGATTTATCATTAATGCCTGTTTAAACTCATCTATGGCCTTATCAAACTGCCTCAACCCTTCATGGCAACATCCTAAACCCATATGATAATGTTCGTTATCAGGATGGATTTTAAGCATCCATTTAAACTCATCCTTGGACATATCAAACTGTTTTAAGCCTTGATAGCAATACGCAAGCCCCTGATGGACGTAATAATTATCGGGATTAAGCGCCAGGGCCTTTTTGAATTCGTCCACCGCTTTATCGAATTCTTTTTTGAGCTGATAGCACGATCCCAGCCCTTGATGCACATGCTCATTCTCCGGGCCCAGGTCAGAAGCTTGATTAAATTCAATAAAAGCCTTTTCTATTTTTCCCTGATCAAAATAACAAAAACCGAGCCCTATGCGGGCGTGCTGGCTATCGGGAGATATCTCCAGTACTTGCTTAAATTCATCTATTGCTTTATCGAATTGTTTTAAATCCTTATAATAAAATCCCATCTTCTGATAATGGTGGATATCTTTTTCAGGTCGTGCTTGCGGATATTCTTCATCACCGGGAAATGCGCAAACAAAATTTATTACACAGCATCTCTTTCCTGGACCGCGCTCGTCGATTTTCTGCCTTACCTGACCTGCTTTCTCAGAATACCATAGATCTTTAAGATTATCCTCGCGTATATTTCCCAGCGGCTCTCCGCTAAGATAAATAGTCCCGTTTTCATCCAGATCAATAATGTAGTCATGGACATGATACTCTGTTTCTTTCATAAACTTGTCGGGTTCGGTGTAATACGACCTGAATGCCTCAAGCTGCGAAACAGGATTCCATATTTTATACCCTTTCTTACGGAGCACAATAAGTTCATCTATCAGGCGGTACAGTTTCTTAGTATCCTGGGGCCACAACTGGGAATATTCAGGCCTTTTAAACCAGTTGTCCCGCGGATGCACAAGGCCGGTCTCTAGAAGCGCCAAAAAAGACACATTCACAAAAAGATCGTTTTTATTTACCCATTCTACCATCTCCAGGATTTCATCCAGATTCTTCTCCATTATAATAGTCAGTATGGTCATGGCCATCTTCCCCCGGCAATGCTTATCAAGATATTCAATAGCTTTCATCACCTTGGCCAATGTCCCGGGTGTCCCCCGGTAAAAATCATGAGTTGAGGGGTTAAGACTCTCCAGTGATATGGCCAAAACACTCAGCTTAGAGGCGGCGATTTTCTTAGCCATGTCCTCATCGATCAGATAGGCATTTGTCGAGATTATGGATTTAAATCCTGCTTCGGCTATATAGCTGCACAGGTCCAGGCACCATTCTTTTAAAAGAGGCTCTCCCCCCATAACGTTTATCTCAAGCGGAAACTTGACAAAATCAGCCAAAGAGCGCACGAAAAGCTTAGCCTCTTCAAAGGAGATTTCGTTAGGCGTTTCACCGCACTGCCAGGCCTTGCACATTTTGCATTTTAAAACACACCTGGTCGCGATAACGATATCACAAAACCGCGGATCACCTACAACCGTATTAGACACCATGTCTTCTCCTATTGGTAGATTTTTGCCTGGGCAGTTTTTCTGTTTTTTTTCAGGCTAAGCAGATACATTTTTTCTTTCTGTACCTTCGCGAATACATCATATACCTTTGCCTTGTTCCCTAATTTCGAATACAGAAAAAATAAAAAATGCTCAAATTCGTATATCGGAAACTCCGTATTCCAGTCGATCGTTGTTGTAAATTTCTTGTGCGAATAAAGGATTTGACTTTTTTTATCTTTCCAGCATAAACCGTTTTCTTCATCATACCCGTATTTATGAAAATAATTAAATTCTTCGTCAGAATATTTATTTATCACGACTACATTATTAAGCCCGAAACTTTGCGCTTCTTTCATAAGGATGCTTCCATCCCTTAAACCGAACTGGTTAAAATATATCGTATTTATATATTTCTTATTTTTGCTCAAAAAATCGAGTGTTTCCTGTATATACGCCTCATTTTCAAACGGCAATCCGCAGATTACCTCTAAACCTGCCCAGATACCTGCCTCATCCGACCAATGTAAAACATTTTCCAAACCGCGCAAACCTAATCTTTTGTCTATGCGTTTAAGGAGCGCCGGGCTTCCGGTTTCCATCCCGAATACCAGGCGGATGCATCCAGCCGAACGCATATTAAAAACCGTATCTCTGTCAAGATTATCCGCCCGGGCGCTATCGGTCCAGAGGATCTTAAGCCTGCTTTTAATTATTTCCTCGCACAGCTCATTAATATATTTCTTAGAGATATTTATCGTGTCGCTTAAGAAGAAATAACCGGTCGGACTATAGTATTGCTGCAGCTCTTTTAAATAATTAGCGACAGCCAAAGGCTCTAAGGCGTAAATTATTTTATTAGTTGACTCCGGGCAAAAAATACATTCGTTCGGGCATCCTTTTATAAATTTAAAGGGAAGCAGTAAAATTTCTGAATTGTTGAATTCACTGAGAATTGCGGTTAATCCGGGATTGTTATCCTGCTGCCTTCCGCGGAATCGATACTTATGTAAAGGCAGCCCTGTAAAATCCGGCTTAAGGGAAGGATATATCTCATTTGCGACTAAATTTCCGTTTTGCATAACTTGATAATCCATAAATACATCCTTGGGTACTGAATTTTTTAAAACTAGCAACAAACCGTGTAAAATTTGTTCTCCGTCACCGTAGATGACAAAATCTATATCTTTCCGCTCATATTTGCTTAATAGCTCTACTGATTGGTTGCCGCCTCCTACGATAATTGTCGTCCCATATTTCATCTTTATAAACCTGGCTAACGCCAGGACGAACATAAGGCCTGTGGCATTGCTAAATATTATAGGCAAAGAAAACAGAATGACCTCATAGCCGCCTAATTTAGTCTTTGATTCAATTCTATTCATCGCAAGGTCAAGGCCCGTATCCCTTGCCCCGAAAACATAACGCAGTATCCTTTCCTCGTCAAAAAAAATCTGCGTGTCGATCTTATCTTTTTCATCATCAGAAAAATAGTTATCATAATGTATGGTAATATTCAAATCGTCCTGATCGATATCAAAACCGTTTGACCTTAAATATGAAGCCAACTGGCCCATGGCTAAAGGCGGAATGAGCGGGCAATCGAGCTCCGTTGAATTAATTTCGAAATGATTGGGAAAACTTGGCATTCTTAATAATTTAATAGGCAAATCTTTGGCCTGAACAGAAGAATGCGTGTTTTCATTCGCTATTATCTGAAACCGGTTAGGCTCTGACAACCTCATCATTGACGCTAAAACAAATTCATCGGATGCCTGATCATGCTTTCCCCTCTTCTTATAAATATACCCGAGCATCTGATGGATGAATATGTTTTCTTTTTCATGGAGGAGAGCGATTTTAAATTCATCTTCGGCTTGGGGATACAGTTTTCGCTCAAGATAAATAGTACCGATCCCTTGGTGCGCCGAACCCAAGTTTGGGTTAATCGCAACCGCTTTATTAAAAGCCGCTAGCGCCTCTTCCATATTGTACTGCTGAAGATACAAATGACCAATTCCGCAATAAGCATATTCGTTACGGGGACTATCCTTTAATATGTCCTCAAATTCCTTAAGGGCAGGGCCATATCGTCTTTTATCAAGCAAGGAGTTTGCGAATGCTAGATTTTTATTCGCTTCAGTATTCATAATGTTATTAATAAACTCCGGTCATCAGGTACCTTTTTTATCCTTATCTTCTTCTTCATACCAGCAATTAATAATATGGTGGCAATTTTTAGCGCATGACCCTATTTCTACCTGGCGTTCTGCCGCCTGCTTGGAATACCAAATATCTTTTATACTGCTTTCTCTTATGTTGCCTATAGCATTCATGTAAGGGCAGAGATTTACCCCTCCCTCAGGAGACACAGTAAAGGCCTGCCCCTGGGTAACATTGCAGGAGAATCTTTTTACGAATTCCTGCGGATTTCTGAAATAAGACTTGAATAACTGAAACTGCGAAACCGTATTATTTACCTTATCTCTCTGGCCGGCCACAATAGCATCTGATTTTATCTTTATTAAACCATCGATAACCCGCACGACTTCTTCGGTATCCTTTGGCCAGAGGAACCCGTAATCATCATCATTTTGCCAGAGCGCATCTGGCTTCGTATGAAAAGGCTGCACGACCGCCTGAAAAAATATCAACTGGAGCCTTTTATCATTCCTTACCCATTGCGCCAGCTCTATGAGATCGTACAAATTTGGGTCCATAATTACAGTATCAATGGCTATTTCCAGCGGGCTCTTAAGTTCAGACAGATAATTAATAGCCTGCAATACCATTTCGTGACTATCCGGCATACCGCGTAAATAATTATGCGTTTCTTTACGCAGGCTATAAAGGGTAAGCGCTATATAATCCAGTCCTGATCGGACCAATCGCCCGGCCATTTTTTCATCAACAAAATAACCGCTGGTTGCTAGCGAAGTGCGGTATCCTAGCTGATGGCAAAGCGAAATAAGATCCACTAGCAGATCAGGATACAGCAGCGGTTCGCCGCCCCCGAAAATAATATTGGACCCGGGATCCATAAAATTACCGAGTGACTTAATAAACCCCCGCCATTCTTCAGTAGAAGGCTTGGGTATATTACGCTCATCGTTCTTCCAAAGGTGGCACATCTTACAACGTAATACGCAGCCTAGAGTAAGAAGCACTACGCAGGCTTTTGGTCTAGCGATTACCTGATTAATTGAGCTTTGCATTTGCTATTATTATGTTTTTTACAAGAAGATTATAAACATTTTCAGCAACCAATCCATAACCGGCCGCGTTACAATGTCCGTCTTCCGCGAAAAAAGATTCTTTTTTTAAATTCTCCCTGGAAATCTTTGACCCGAATAATTCTTTATTATTGATCAGAGGGATTCCAAAAGAATTTGCCCTTTCCGCTATTGCTTTATCCGACTCCGGACCTATGGACATGGGATACTCCATGAGGACTATCTGTATATTATTTTTCTTTAAAATACGTATTATTTCCGTAAGATTGTGCTCCAATATATCGGCTACCGTATAAATATTAGTGCTAACCAAAAAAAAATTCCTCAGATATATTAGCGCCCTCTCTTTATCGCTCCCGCGGTACCGGGACCGGATGACCGCCTCCATCTCAGCAGCGATTTTCTTATTTTCTTTTGTCTCGATATAATTAGATCCAAATAAAAACATAAAGGTGTAGCCTATAATAGCGCTATCGCCGTAGGATAGAGCGCGCAATGCGTATTTTTTTGTTAAATCTTCATTACGAAGATAATCTCTGGACATGCTCGCAAGACGAAAATTAACCAAAACCTGTTCCGGCTCAAATCGTTCCGCAGCCTTAAATTCTTCCAACGCAAGATCAAATTTACCATCGAGAAGATAATTATTTCCGGCCTGGAAATGTTGTTCTGCTTCATTATTATTAAAACGATATGCGCGATAGATATCGGGTGGGCTTTGAAACAGGTTCCCCAGCGCTGAATCTATATTTAAAAAAGAAATCTTGATCAGCTTATAGACTCTCGAGACGTGTAAAAAAGCATCGATGGCGGCGGGTAAATTGCCGTTTTTGGCCCCAAAAAAACGGCAATTTTCCATGCTCCACCGGTCATTACACCCGGTCATAATAATTACCGAATCCGGTTTATATTTCTGCAGGTCCTGCTTAAGATTTGCCAGCACTGTTGAAGAATTTATCCTAAATTCACGGAAGACTTTAAATTTTTTGTCCAATCCCCCACTATTAAGCAATATTTCAAGCTGTTCAGGATAACTATGCCCCTTGCTTCCACCGATACCGAGTGTAAATGAATCCCCCAGACAGAGTATAGTATAAACACCTTTCTTGTTGCTGACGGGTTTATTGGAAACCTGGCTAAAGCGGACATATAAAAGTCCGCTAATTCTTAGAGCAATCTCAAGAATCAACAGAAAAACAAAAAAACCCGCTATTATGAATGCGATCTTTTTTTTCATTCCTTCTTTACGTTTTTCCAGGAAGGGCTTAAGCCGAGCCCGGCGCATACTGAAAGCAGCTTCCTATGCCGGTCAGTCCTGATGCCGATAGTATTACGCCTGTCAACATCAAACCAGCTATACCAATCGCTGATAATCGAACTGTCGATATTGTATTCGCTGAGATGATCATAAAGATACATCCCTGGGCCTATCGTGCAAATGTTCAAACTATTGACTTTATCAATCAATATGGCGTTATCTTTTAGAAAACGGGCCGTCGCATCAACGTCTTCGTCCGTTTCTCCGGGGAAACCCACGATAAGATTGACCTCAACCAGCATCCCGGCATCCTTTGCCATCATAAACGTATACTGGGCATCCTTACTTTTCATTCCTTTTCTCATAAGATACAGGAGCCGATCAGAAAAACTTTCGCAGCCGAAGGTTAACCCGCCGCAACCGGCTTTTTTCATCTTCTTGAACAACTGTGCATCCATATCTTTCCTAATAGTAGCTTGACCCCCCCAACATACGCCCAAATTCATCTCTATCAAAAAACCGCAAAGTTTGTCCAGGAAATCCAGATTTCCATTAAGCAGCAAATCACTGAATTCAAGCCTTTTTCTATTATACTTTTTAAACAAATATTTAATTTCCCCAGCGACTTTCTCCGCGCTGCGGTATCGATAGGGTTTTTTTATAGGCGCGTCAC
Source organism: Candidatus Omnitrophota bacterium (assembly GCA_018825985.1). Taxonomy (GTDB): domain Bacteria; phylum Omnitrophota; class Gorgyraeia; order Gygaellales; family Profunditerraquicolaceae; genus JAHKAP01. The sequence goes on along the minus strand of JAHKAP010000053.1, from coordinate 3,221 downwards.
AACAAAAAACGCATGATTTTATGCATCCCCGGCTGCTGATCAACGGCAGGAGGTCTTTTTGAGAATACGAATCCAGGTTAAACTCTTCAAAAGTAGGAAATGGAATATCATCAAGGGGAAGACTGCTCACATCTGCCGCCCTTATGCACAAAACTCTATCCTCTGGCCTATCTTTCCAAACTAAACACCGGTTTTCCCCGGTAATTGCTTCATCATTCTGCAAATGGTTCATGATACCGGTAAGAGGGATCTCTCCCTCTCCAACCACAAAATAATCAATTATTTCCTTTTTAAATAAAATCCGTCCTTGCGGATACGAAACCCCGCCGCCTCCCACAATAATAGTCAAATTATTACCACCCTTCTTTCGAAGGAGGGATAATAAAACGTTGAGAAAAGGGACAGACGCAAAGGTTGCCGAGAAACCGATAATGGGCGCGCCATAAGCAATTATTTTTTCAGCGAAATCTTCAAAGCTATCTTGTAAATACTCTACCGCATTGCCGGAAGCCCAAAACTCAAAATCCTGTGTATCCCATTTATCTTCTATCTTTAAATCCGGATCGTTAAATATCTGTATATTTAAATCCATTATTTCAGAATTAAATCCGCGGGACCTCAAAAAAGTCGATAAATAGGCAACACCTAAAGGCGGAGCGCAGACCCCCCAGGGAGGGGCTTGGACCAATAAAATCTTATTAACTTCTTTAACCATAAGTCAATATTTTGTCGGCATTCACTTTGATCTTGCAATTCTTCTTCTTTTCCCGCTGAAGCAAAGTAAGATATTTGATTTTTTCTTTCCCTACGGAATAAAACAAATTTCTTATGGTTTTCTTATCTTTATACCTGGAATATAGAAAAAAGAGGAAAGATTCATATTCGTGCTCAGGGAAAGGCGGGCTGCCAAAGTTCTCTATAATTTTATTTAGGGCTGAAATAATCTGCTTTCTCTTTTCAGGCCATTTCAGGCCGTATGTTTCATCAAAACCATATTTGACAAAAGTTGAAAAACCATCCTCGTAGCTCGATAGCTCAAAGATATTACTTATTTTATACTTTTCTGGATATGCCTGTATAAGGCTTGTATCTTTTATATTAAAGGCATTATAATAAAGAGCGTCGATATATTCCCTGTTCCGCCTTAGAAAAGATATGGTCTCATCCACGTCTTTTTCATCTTCATAAGGCAACCCGCTGATTATCTCGATGCCTGTCCAGATTCCGGCCTTATCTGCCCAACGCAACATTTCTTCTAGCTGGTCTAAATCTATATCTTTTTTTATATAATCCAGCAGTTTCCTGCTTGCAGTCTCCATTCCAAAAACCATTCTGATGCACCCGGCATCCCTTAACTTATAAATAGAATCTTTGTCCAGCCTGTCTGTCCTAACGCAATCGCTCCAGCGTATTTTAAGCTTTCTTTTGATTATCTCGTTGCATAATCCATCAAGATATTTATTAGAAATGTTTAATGTATCACTGAGAAAAAGGTAGCCGGTCGGGTTATATTCTTCCTGAAGCTCTTCCAGCCACAAAGCGACGGTCTCGGGCCTAACCGCGTGAATTAATCCTCCGACAGAGCTCGCGCAAAAAATACATCTATTGGTGCATCCTTTAATGAACCTGAAGGGCAGAAGAAAAACTTGCGATCGGTTAAATTCTTCTACTAGCTCTCTTAATGCCTTATCGCTAAAGTAGTCGGTTTTTAATCCTATGTATTTATACATATCCAGCGGAAGCCCGTCAAAATACGGTTTTATCGGCTTTGGCACTTTTATAGATTTAATTAACCTACCGTTTTCCTCAACCTTTAGATCTTGGGTGCGGAAATCGCTTAGTTTTAATATAGAAAGAATAAGGTTAACAATAACCTCTTCTCCCTCAAAGTATATTACATAATCCATATCCGGAAAATCACAACCGTTTTTACGCATCAAGTCGACAAAGTAATTCAACCCACCTAAAATTATTATGGGGTTATATTTTTTCTTTAAATACCTGGCCAAACATAAAGCAAACATCACATGGCTATCGTTCATAGAACAGCTATCCAGGGAAAAAAGGATTATTTTATAGCCATGGAGATTTGTCTTATCGGATACCTTATCCATGGTTTTGTCTAACTCTGTATCGCTCTCTCCTTTAGCGTATCTAATTACGCGGGGTATATCAAAAAAAACTTCCTCATCTATCTTTTTCTCCTGGTCTTTAGAAAAATAATTGTCATGATGTATCTTTATATGCAAATCATCCTGTTCTAACCGGATACCTTGCGATCTGGCATAGGCAACAATATTGCCTAATGGTAATGGAGGCATTACAATGGAATTCATCTCCGTAGAAAGGACTTCTGCTCCGTAAAAATTCGGTATCCGCAGGATCTTAATCTTGCAATCCTGTTTGGCTAAACCGTTTTTGTTAACAAGGGATACTTCGTCGGATGCATTGCCGCAATTAATAAGAGTGTCAACCCCTAAGTTATAATCCCCTATTCCTATAAGGGCTATAGAAATCATCTCTTTTATTTTATTATTCCCGGGTTCAATAAGGCTCGCATTGTTAAGATTCTCTATGGCTAATTTATACTCCCGCATGAGCAAATAAGCGCTCCCGATATTAAAATATATCTTCATAAAATCATCTTTGGAGATACACGTTTTTTTCTGGATGCTATCTTCCCTAAGATACAACTCTAAAACTTTCTGAAACTGGCTTAATGCCTTGGAATAATCTTTTTCTTCAAAATAAATATTCCCCAATATGTTATATGCGCTATAATTAAATGGATTAATGTTTATCAACACGCCGGCTCTTTCTTTTGCTAACTGGTAGTTTTTTTGCATACTATATATACGCAAAAATTGATCCGCGACAAATTCACTATTTGGCTCTAAGTTCGATAGTTTTTGTAATTCTTCTATCGCAAGCTCATATTTTTTCTGATTAATATACACCCGAGCCAAAATCCGGAGGTAACTTCGGTCTACTAACCCTAGCTGTTTGGCATTTTGGGCCTCTGCTAGGCAAAATTCCAACTCGCCTTTCTCTAAATAAGCCCGAGCCAAACCTTCACGTAACTCCAGGGTATCGGGATTTGATTCCAGGGCCTTTTTAAACTGGGTAATGGCCTCCGGATAGCTCTTTTCTTTAAAGTAGGCATGGCCCAGCTGCGCGCGGCATAGGCTCAGCATATCTTTAGCCTGCAGGTGGTTGGGATT
>JAHKAP010000052.1 GCA_018825985.1 Candidatus Omnitrophota bacterium | reverse complement strand
TCCTGCTCTCTAATTTAAACGGCCTGGGCGGAGAACTTAAAAGATTGGTATCCCAGCCAACCATCGGCTCCTTATTATCCTTCATAATCCGGGCAGTGACAAAAATCATCAAGTCGGTCTTCTCTTTAGGTTCTGTCGATGTCCCGACATCCTTGCGCTTAAATAGATACCCGATGAAAGGTATATCGCCCAAAATGGGAATCTTACTTACGGAAGTATAGTCTTTACTCTTAACCAAGCCGGCAATAACTACGGTCTGGCCGTCTCTGATCTGGACCTCGGTCTCGGCAGTCCGGGTGGAGATGACCGGCCTCTGGTTTACCGTATTAGGAGAGATAGTCCCGACTTCACTGCTTACCTCAGGCTTAAGTTTCAACCTGATATGACCATCTGGACTTATCTGAGGAGTAACCTCTAAATTAATACCCACATTTATATTTTCCCAGCCAGTCACCTGCCAGTTGCCGGTAGTTGAATCCATCTGATAAGTAGCTATCGGGATCACCTTGCCTACGTTTATAGTAGCTTTCTGGTTATTTATAGTTACGATCCTGGGGTTAGCGATAAGCTTGGTATCAGTACGGGATTTAAGAATTTTAAATACCGCGGTTAACGAAGTAAAATCCAGGGTGCCAAAAGTAAAGCTGGTAGTATTCACATAAGGAAAAGCAAAAGACGAATTAGAGGTAAAATTAGAGTCGGTAGGATTAGAGGAGGGAAAAAAATTTCTATACCACTGGTTTTGATCAGTTATCCCGGCCCCCAGGGGATCAAAAGGAAAGGTAATCTGACGTTTAGCTCCCTGGGCTGTAATCTGGGTATTCCAATCAATCCCTAAGTTTTCATTATTGGTAAGAGAGGTTTCGATCAGCCTGGCTTCAATTAAAACCTGGGGAGTAAGCTCATCCAATACAGACATCATTTGTTCAATCTTATTGATCGAGGTCAAAGAATCCGTAACTAAAATGGAATTAGACCGGCTGTCTGCTTCAATGGCGCCTTCAGCAGTTAAAACTTTTACCAGGGTATCCTTAAGCTTAAGGGCGTCGGCGTTATTCAATTTAAAAAGCTTGGTTTGTTTTCCTTCGCGCTGGGCTTCTTCCTGGGTAGCTACTTTATACACATTCTCTTTCTTGGTATAAGAGAACCCATTGACCGTGATTATGGAATCCAGGGCCTGCTCTACAGTCACATTATTTAATTGAACCGTCACCAGGCTTTTTACGTTCTCGGAAAACACGATATTGAGATTGTATTGTTTAGCCAACTGCCTTAGGATATCCTTGATATCTACTTCCCGGAATTCCAGGGATTCAATCACCTGTTTTTCAGTATCCTCCTGGGGATAAACGAATTTACCCGGTGAGAAACTAAAAGAAAATAAAAATACCAGGCTAAGAAGCAATATCTTTTTTTCCATATTTTTCACCTCAAATTATAGCTGTTATTCCTGCGGAAAGGCAAGATAAAAACTCTGGCCTGCCTTGCGCAGTAAGACTTTGTCTTTTTCTACTTCAACAACCTCATAATTTCCGACCCGGTCTCCCTTTTTGACTATTTCATTATTGATAAAGGCATACCCCTGCTTATCCCGGGAAAAAGATATACCTTTTAATCTCAGGTCAGCTAATTGGAATTCTTTATCTACGGCCGTATTGAAAGGATCCCTGCCCCAATCCAGGTCCATCCTCTGCTTCTGCAAGATAAGCCCCTTATTATCCATGGAAATACCCACCCCCGGTGATAAAGATTTTTTATCAACGGCCGATTCGACAGGAGGCTTAAATGCCGAGGATTTATTTTTTACCGGTTTTTTCTTGAAACTATTCAATACAGCGAAAATAAGAACCAGGACTAAAACTCCCATTACAATAAGCTGTTTTACATCTTTTGTCATTATATTTTATAACTCCCAAACCATATAAGTGCTCAAAAGCAGGGTAATCAATAAATTTACCGGCTTATCTACTGTTTTTTCGGGAAGTTTTTTTGCCTCGGGCGTATCGATGCTATCTTCTTTTTTATCTATAGTAATGGTCTCGATAGAAAAAGATGCCGGCATTTCATTCAGTGACTTTATATATTCACCAAAGGTCTTGTAATTACAGTTTAAGATCATCTCAATATAAACCTTACTTATCCCCTGAGGCAGATTTTCGTTTCCGGAGTGAATATCATCCCGGGGGCGAATGGAGATTACATTGATATTACTCTTAGAGGTCAGGCCTGCCAGGACCTGGATAAGTTTAGGCAGTTGCCGCCTGCCCACCCCCATATCCTTAAATTCTTGAACCTTGGTCTCAATATCCTCAATTGCTTTGGTTGGGTTAGGCAGGGATCTGATCAATGATTCTGACTCTTTAAGCTTAGCCTGCCTGGAGTTAAATTCTTTTTTTAACTTGCTGGAATGGTTAATCACCGGCCTTCCCGCCAGAAAATAAATCAGAAATAAAATCCCCACGGACGATGCAATATAACCGGCAATACTGATAAATTTTTCTTTATCTTTAAGCATATTTTAATAAAGATTCCACAGATTATTAAATTGATTACAGAGATTATCTTAGTAAAATTTCTTAATCTCCGTAATCTTATCTCAAATCGTTGTAATCAAAACTTACGCTTTTATGACACTTTTTTAATAAACCAGCCGGCAGACTATTTCAAAATCCGCCGCTGGGATCGCTGAATACATATCGGTTTTGCTGGAGGCCAGCTCGACATTAATAAAAAACGGAGACTCTTCCAGGGCCATAAGATACTGAGAGACCGCCACATCAACGATCGTATATTTAGCGAAGATCTTTCCGATCAGGCGGATCTCTTTATCATTATTTCCCTGGCCCAATATCACCTGTTTAAGGATAACCTCCTTGGGAGTGATATTGCTTAATTCTTTTAATATACCCCACCAGAGAGGTTGTTTTCCTCTTGCTTTTTCCAGGATATCTTTACGTTGTTCCAACCTTGACTTAATACTCATATATTCCCTGACCTGATGAGCAATAGGCTCAAGGCTGCTGATCCCCAAGTCTAACTTGCTGTTTAAAACTTTGTATTTTAAAGAATTGCCGTAAATAATCGCGTAGAAAACCAGGCTTAAAATTAGGACTATAGGAAAAGATATGCGTATAATGTTAGCTAGAAAAATCGTCTTCTGTTCCAATTTCTCCTTAGCCGGCAGAAGGTTAATCCGGCCGCCCTTACCAAAACAAAGGCCAAAAACTACACTTAAATGCGGAGCAGCTTGCTCTATGACCAGCTCCTGCCTTAACACTCCCGGATCAGCCCAGCCCTTGACTGCTTTTAGCACGTTTAAATGCTCGACCTTTTTTACTCCCTCAAGGTTATATAACAGGAATTTATCCATATTATTCAACCGCGAGCTGCCTCCGGTTATATACAACTCATCGATGGCAACGCCTCTGAACGTCTTTACATAGTAGCTAATGGTCCGGTTTATCTCCAGGATCAGGCGTTCTAAAGTCGGCCGCAGCATTGTGGAGATCTGCTCTCCCAAAATAACTCCAAAATCAGTCAGGAATTCATTTTTAGCTTCATCATCTAAAGGAACGCCGCAAGTCCGCTTGATCTTCTCGGCGTCTTCGATAGAAATATTTATTGGGCCATTCGCGGTATTTATTGTCTTGGCCATCGCCCGGGTAAGATGTTCTCCTGCGATAGGGATCTCCCGGGAGAAAATCAAATTCTTTCCTTTATAAAAATTGAGCGAAGATACATTAGCTCCCAACTCCAACACCGGGACCGGCTTATCCGCGGGATAATTAAGGCAAAGAGGAAGAATATTGCCTAAGATATCCGGAATTACATTTATACCCACGGGCCGGATATTCATTTCTTTTAAAAAATAAAGCTGTTCGTCTATCGCGGATTTCTCCGCAGCGATACAAGTTATTTGATAACTTAAACCTTTATCGTCGTGGATCTGGTCGGTAATAAAGTAGTCAAAGGATACGTTATTTATATCCAGCTGAAAAGGAAGGCGTTTTTTTAGCTCAATGTTCACCGCTCCCTTAAGGTCTTTTTTATTCATGTAAGGAACACTGAGGGAAAAAATGAAGATGCCCTTGCCAAAAATAGTCGACCTTAAAAGCGTGGTCTTAACCCTGGAGGATGAAAGAAATTCTTTTACAAATTCCCTGACCAGCCTTTTCTTTTCCGAAATATTATCCCTGGCCTCCAAGGGTATAGCCCTGGCAACATAATTAGTTATAATATAACTCTTGCCGCTTTTTTGAAGCTGGGCTATTTTTATATAATTAGAGCCGATGTCTATACCCATGATATTCTGGGTAGAAACAACGATGTTTTTAAGCAAAGAAAACGAATTATTCAGAGAAAGCTTAACTCTTTTAATGCTAAGAGGTTGAGAATTTTTTATTTTCTTTGTTTTAAAGGGGTTGTCCATCTTTTAAATTGTATTGCCTTTAAGTTATTATGTCAAGACAATTGAGTTGGGGTCAGAATTATTTTTTCAACCACGAAAACTAAAGAAAAAATAATTCTGACCCCATTACTTATTTATCTTTTCTGGGAAGCCCTGACCTTCACTATCTCCAATTCGCCTAAGATCTTCTGCTGGTTAGCCAGGACCTGATCTAATTTAATTAATACATCCCGGTTGCCGGCTTTATCCAGGGATGCGCTGAATTTATCCATCTTCGCCTCCATCTGATTAAACCTCTCAGAGAGGCTGGCCATTATCTCGTTTGGATCCGCCGACCTTTGAGCCCTTATCTCCCAACAGAAAAATAAACCTATAAAAATTATCAACATACTGATGAAAAATACCCTTTTAATCATAGCCGCCTCCTTTTTATTCCTCTCTCCACTCGCTGATACCTACCCCCGCGACGATTCCATCCGGAGGAGAACCTACATATTTACCGCTATATGTAATATCGCAGATATCGCTTAAAAATACATTGTAGCCAATTGCCGCGCAACCACTGATCCCGTTAAAAATAATACTGCCTTTTTCGGTAAACACCAGGCCGTCAAAATCCTTTGTAATGCCCAGTATGCCTTCGGAGACTATACTTCCATTCTTAGTGGCCAAATTGGGAAAGTTCTCGTTCGCGCTAGCCAATACATGAGCCCTCATTACTATGCCGGATAAACCAGGGAGCTCGGTATCGCCTTCAGAAACAAAAGAAGTTTTTTGAAAATTTCCACCGCCGATCATAAAATTTCCAGTAGTATACCAGATCTTTTCGTTATTCCAATTCCCGTCAAAATACCTATCTCCTCGCAGATAAACCGCCAGGCCGTTGCTATTGCTCGCAGTATCAATATATTCTCCTGATAGAGCAGGCGCCGTAGGATCAATGATATTTACGATCTTGACCTTGCCTTTGTTGCCGCTGGTACTGCAAGATACATAGGCGTAATCACCGGATATCTGCACATCAGTAGCGTCATCGGGACTAGTGGCATAAGTAGCAACTACCGTAGGGGTAAAAAAATCATTATTAATATTTGAGATGTCAATTACTTTTAAACCGGCTGTGCCGCAGGCAACATAAGCATAATTACCCCTAAGATAAACATTATAACACGTCCCACCGGTAGCCACGGTTGCCCTGGAAGAAGGAGAAAAAAATAAAGGAGCTATGGAGATATTGACTATGTTTAAACCTTGGTCTCCATCTGCAACATAAGCAAATCTACCCCGGACATATACCCCCCGGCTAGTCCCGGAGGTATTATAAGTCCATAATAAACTCGGGTTCCCCGGATTAGAGATATTGATTATCTTTAGGCCGGCAGAGCCGCAGGCAACAAAAGCATAAATAGCCCGGGCATAAACCCCATAAGCAATCCCCCCTCCTAAACTTAATGTTCTTACTAAAGAAGGGTTGGCGGGATTCGATATATCTACAACCTGAAAACCATCAGGCCCGGCAGCAACAAAAGCATAGGTAGGAGCATAATTATTATTTAATTGGGCAAATACTCCGTAAGGGGTATTTCCGATATTGCAATAATCCGCTACAGTGGGGCTGGTAGGCGGATCATTGATCCGGATCATTTTAAATTCCCGGCCGCTCTGAGTATCCACTAAACAGGTATAATAATTCCCTCCGTAGACAACAAACCCCTGGATATCGTAAACCCTGCCGGCGGTATTAAGAGACCCTACAGAAGTAGGATTAGTTATATTATTATTCAAAGCGGTTAATCCTTTGTCAGCGCTGGCCAGATAGATATAAGGGGAATAAATATAATGGTTTGAGCCTATCGCTTTATTCTTATAATAATCCATATCGATCTCAGGCATAGTAATGGTCCCGACTGTCCGGTCATAACCTGAATTCGGCGGAGGCAAGGCATTAGGAGGTACATCGTAATCAACCCCCAGCTCGTTATAAGCAGGATCTCCGTCGCCTTCAAAATATTTGGCGGTAACATTACCCCTTATCCGCGAACTGAATAACCAACCCGTAGTCATTTCTGACCAATCAAAAATATTCGCTCCGCCTACCGCGTTACTCCAAACAGCCGCGGCTACTGCGACCTTAACTACCCTGGTTGCCCTGGGGTTGGCGACCGTAGGAATACATCCGGTTGCAATGACCTCAGTAGCAGAACCTACTGTGGAACGGGTAAGCCTATATTGCCCGTAATTCAAAGTCCGGGTTATTATATCCGCATCATTATCAAATGAGGCATCTGAGTTTTTTAAAAGTACCATTGCTTCATGTATCCCGGCCTCAGCCAGGAATAAAGCCCTTTCAGATTCTAGATTACGCAGATTAAAATCAAAATCGCCCGACTGTAAAGAAACTAAGGTCCAGCCTAATACAGCCAAGAGCATGATTCCGAAAATGACAATTATCAAAGCTACGCCTTTTTCTTTTTTCATAATTTTTGCTAATAAATAAAATTCCTCGGCCAGACCTGAGTTTTTAAATTCTTGGTTTGGCCGCCGGATTGAACTTGAAAATCTATATTTATCCTATAGATATTTGTCCTGTAAGGAGCCAGGGTTGGCGAAACAACCGGCTGGTTATTATCATCGTAATAGGAAAAGGCGAGATTATTCACTCCTGAGATCAGAAGGTTGGAATTACGGTTTAGGGCAGTGCCTGAGAGGCTATAGCTGATCGTATTATTATTGTAATCCACAAAAGAAAAAACCGTCTGATTAGCTGCATTTACCGAATATGGATCTTTGATCTGGCGGATCTCTCGGGAAATCCTGATTAGAGCGATCCGGCCTTGCGAAACCGCTTCCTCGCGGAAATTCTGAAAACTCCATAAGTTTATAACCTGTTTTATATACATTGAGGAGCCGCCAGCTAAAATACCCACGATCACAATAACCATTATCGCCTCGATCAGGGTAAACCCCCGCGCCTTTTTGGTATTCAATCGTTTTAAAGGCTTTGCTAATTTAAAAAAAATTAAATATTTAGAATGTGCGGGGGTAAGTCCGGAATCAGATTTCTTGCTCTTCATGTCCATATTTTTAGTAACTGCTCATTATAGTTACCAGGGTGGCGTTGCCGGCGTTAGGAATATTACTGGCTACAGAAACCTGGATCCGCTTATAGCAGCAGGCAGCGCATAAAGTACAATTGAAAGTTGTGCTACAAACCGTAGCCCCGCAACTTGTCCAGGTATTATTAGCCGGAATCCTTACATAGTCCATAGTTACGGAGCGGGTAAAACCCGGAGTTGGAGTGGTAATATTAGTATCGGTAGAGCCTATAAAATCATCGATATCGTCAAACCCGGCACTGTTTGAACTGCTTTCTCCGGTATCCACACCAAAACTAGCGCTGTTGGTCCAGGGCTGGCCGGATTTATCGTCGAACCTCTTAGACCTAACTTCCTCCATTAATTGCTGGGCGTAAAAAGTTGCGTCGGCTAATTGCTCGGAGCGGGCTGAACGCCAGGCCACATCCGCCCACATTGTCAGAAGCACGGGGATCGTCAATCCTAAAATTACGATTATCGCCACCATTTCAATTAAAGTTAGACCTTTTTGTTTCATTGCGCGCTCACTCTTCCTGTTCCAGGCTCAACGTAAATAGTCAAAGAGTTCCCTTGATACGAAAAGGTGACCTGCCCGGCAATAGTCAAATTTCCACCTGTGCCGCCTTGAGGATTCCCCAGCCAATTAAATCTTAAATCCGTGGTACCTGCGAAATTCGGGCCGCTGATAGTTATTCCTTTATATTGCTGATCGGTATTAAAATTTATTGTCAGATCCCCGCGGGTAAAAGGGCTGATAGCGTACGCTCCGTCAGAAACCCGGCGGACATTATAACTATTCCCGGAGAAATTTACCCGGTAATCCGTGTGGTGGGAGATAGCTATTTGCTGGGCATATCTTATATCTGAAATTACTTTCTTGACCGCGCCATTAAGTTTAATCTCATAAAAACTGTCAAAACGGGGCAGGGCTAAAACCGCTAAAATACCGATTATAATAATTACCATTATTAATTCAATAATGGTAAGTCCCCGCACCTTTTTTACATTCAATCGCTTTAAATACTTTACTATTCTAAAACTATTTAAATATATAAAAGGTACGGGGGTAAGCCCAGCAGGATTTTTTTTCTTAACCCTCTGAATATTCATATAGTTATATGATAATATGATATGCCTAAATATCAAGCAAAATTTAAATGGGGACAGCGACTATTTTTCTCCACAAATAGGGGGGAGAAAAAATAGTCGCTGTCCCCATTTAATAATTTATCTTGCAACCCAAAGCCGGATTTGTTATCATTCATATTATGACAGAAGTGATCAAAGTAGCGGTAATCGGCACAGGATACCTGGGAAGCCTGCACGCAAAAATCTATAAAGAAATCGGGAATTGCCGGCTGGCAGGGATCTGCGACACCAATCCTCAAGCATTAGATAAATTGACCCGAGAGCTGGGCGTACCCGGGTTTAATGATTACCGTCAACTTTTCGGAAAAGTTGACGCGGTCAGCATTGCCGTGCCCACAAAATTACATTATAAAATTGCCCTTGATTTTTTAAAACATAATATACACGCCCTGGTAGAGAAACCATTTACTACCGATCTTAAAGAGGCTGATTCCCTTATCAGGCTCGCCCGAAAGAATAAACTCATCCTGCAGGTAGGGCATATCGAAAGGTTTAATTCCGCGTTTAAGGCAGTCCAGGAAATAATCCATAATCCTAAATTTATCGAGTGCCACCGCTTAAGCCCGTTCCCTAACCGTTCCCTGGATGTGGGCGCGGTAATGGACATAATGATCCATGACATCGATATTATATTGGGGCTGGTTCCCTCGAAAATTAAAAAAATTGAATCCGTAGGCATAGGGGTGCTCACCCCCTTTGAGGATATTGCCAATGCCCGGATAACTTTTAAAAACGGCTGCGTTGCCAATCTTACTGCCAGCCGGGTATCTGACGAAGTAATGCGCAAGATCCGGATCTTCCAGGAAAACACCTATATATCCTTGGATTACAAGGAAGCAAAAGCCTCTGTATTCACAAAAACTGGGATGAATATCACCAAACTTGACCTGCCGATTGAAAAAGAACAACCCCTGCAAAAAGAACTCTCCTCTTTTATTGACTGCGTTAAAGAGCACCGGGAGGCTCTCGTATCCGGGACAGTGGCGCGGGAGGCTCTTAAAGTCAGCCTCATTATCCAAGAACAGATATGGCGCAAACAAAAGAGATCCTGATAATCTGCGGAGAACCCTCAGGCGATCTGCTTGCCGGAGAGCTGGCCAGGGCTATCAAGAAAATTGACCCACAAATTAGAATCTCCGGGGTGGGAGGAAATTCATTAAGTGAAACTGCCGCTGAGATTTATTGCGATATTAAAGAATTAGCCGTATTCGGTTTTTTTGACGCCCTGAAAAAACTCCCCAAATTCCTAGCCTTAAAAGAATTAATCCTTAAGAAAATTGATGAAGTAAAGCCTTCAGGGATAATCCTGGTGGATTTCTCCGGATTCAACCTCAGGCTGGCTAAAGCAATCAATAAAAAGATCCCGGTCATATATTATGTCTCCCCTCAGGTCTGGGCCAGCCGGCCGGGCAGGATAAAAACTATAAAAAAATATATTCATCGGATGGTCGTTCTTTTTAAATTCGAGGAGGATTTTTACCTGCGCCAGGGCCTAAGGGTTGATTTTACCGGACATCCCCTGTTGGATATTGTCAAACCGCAGAAACAAAGAACAATGATACTTGAGAATATAAAATTATCCCAAACAAATATCACTATCGCTCTTTTGCCTGGTTCCCGCAAACAGGAGATCGAGAATATCCTGCCGATAATGCTTGAGTCCGCCGGGTTAATAAATCAAAGGATTAAAAATACCCAGTTTATTATCGCTAAATCAGCTCAAGTCGATATTTCTATATATGAACGATTGACAGAAAATCCGGGTTTTGATTTAAGGATAGTCGAGGCCAGGACATATGATTGCCTGGAGGCCGCGGATTTCGCTTTAGTCTGTTCCGGGACCGCTACTTTAGAAACCACGATCATGAAGAAGCCTTTTTTTATAATCTATAAAATGAGCTGGCTGAATTATTTTTTATACCGTCCTTTGGTAAAAGTTCCTTTTATCGGAATGGTAAACCTTGTGGCAGACAGGTCAATAATCCCTGAATTTATCCAGTATCAAGCAAAACCGGAGAAGATCGCTAAGGAAGCAATCGCCTTATTGAACAACCCTTCCGAAATAGATGAAATGACTAAAGGGCTGGCTGAAGTTAAGTATCAGTTAGGCTCGCCTGGCGCAGCAATCCGTGCCGCCAAAATTATCTTAGATTATCTTAAATAAAAACGGGGTCAGAATTATTTTTTCACCGTATTTGTCTTAAAAAATAATTCTGACCCCGTTTTTTTTAACTCCAGACACACCTTTTGATATGCTTAATTAATTCTTCGAAATTAAAAGGCTTAAGGAAATAATCAAAACTGCCTAAATTTTGTCCTTCCAATATAGATTTAGTCTCTCTTTTAGCCGAAACGATAATTACCTGTATATCCTTAGTCGCCTCCTGGGACTTTAGTTCTTTAAGCATAGCAAAACCGTCTTTCTTAGGCATGGCAATATCTAACAAGACTAAGTCTATTTCTTGGCTGATAGCCTTTTTAAGGCCTTCAACGCCATCGGAAGCGGTAATTACTTGATAATCCTGAGACTCCAGTCTTTTCTGTAAGAATTCTAAAATATCCGGCTTGTTATCAACTACTAAGATTGTCTTCTTAGGCATATTAAATTTGATTACCCCAGGATCTTAGCGATCAAGCCCAGGATCTCTTCTTTCATCGCCGGCTTAGCCAGGATATAGCGGTTCCCGGTCTTCATCATCTTTTCTTCTTCTTGTTTGCGGATCAAAGCAGTTAAGAATATAACCGGAATATTCCTGGTAGCCGGGTCCTCTGAGAGCTTACTGGCTACGTCACCGCCTTCAATATCCGGAAGCATAATATCCAGGACAATCAGATCCGGCAATTCTTTTTTAGCTAAATCCAGGCCATTACTGCCGTTAGCGGCCACAATAACGTTATAATTGTGCCGTTTTAAAATATTGCCCAGATAAATCTGGACATCTTCTTCGTCATCAATCACCAAAATCTTCTTGGAAGTAATATCCGCCATATTAACCTCCCTGTTTACCTTCCTGAAGAACAGGTAAGGATATCGTAAAGGTTGAGCCAAGGCCTGGCTGGCTTTCTGCTTTTATTAAACCTCGATGATCCTTAATGATGCCAAAAAGCACGCTTAAACCTAAACCTGTGCCTTCGCCGACATCTTTAGTGGTAAAAAAAGGCTCAAATATCTTGGCCAGCACATCCGCAGGCATTCCTACGCCTGTATCAATAACTTCGATATAAACCTGATTATCCTGGCGGCTGCTAAATGTTTTTATGATAATTAAACCCCTGGCAGCTCCGGATTTCTTCTTTATAGCCCATTGGGCGTTAGTAATCAGATTCATTAATACCTGCTGGAGAAGCTGAGAATTACCGTAGATAAGAGGAAGCCCGAACTCAGGTTCGACCCGGATAACAATATTCTGCAATTTCAATTCCTGGTTAATAAGGCCAACGGTATTTTCAACTAGCTCATTTATAGACACAGGCTTAAAAACAGCTTTGGAGGCGTGAGAAAAATCCAATAAAGACTGGGTTATCTTTTTACAGCGTAAGCCCGCTTGCTCAATCGCGTTCAAGATATCATTAAGCTCAACCATAGATATGGTAGAATCCGGTTTCTGCGCGGCCATCATTTTAATTAATTGAACATTATTAACCACTCCGGTCAAAGGATTATTTATCTCGTGGGCTAAGCCGGCAGCCAACTGGCCGATAGAAGCCATCTTGGCGGCCTGGACAAGCTGGCCCTGGGTTTTCTGCAAGTCATTAGTCATTTGATTAAAAGCCATTCCCAATTGTCCTAATTCATCCTGGGATTTTATATCAACTTTAGCATTTAAATCCCCCATACCCACAGCCTGGGCTACTTTTACCAGCTGCAAAATTGGCCTGGTAATTATCCATGAAAGTATAACTCCGACAATAGCCATAATAAATAAAATCGCTAGAACAATTATTGTTATTAATTTAATAGTTTTATTCACAACTGCCTTTAAAGAGGCCTCGGAAATACCCACATGGACGCATCCAATACTTTCCTTTAATATAGGAGCTGATATATTAAAAAACTTAATTTTATCAATAAACACAGGCGTAATCAAAAAATCGGAGGTTTTGAATTCCAGGTGTTTTTGCCCTGTTAGTTCAAAGGGAAAACCCTCTTTAAAGGTATGGACTAATACGTCGCCTTGTTTATTTATAACATATATAAACGCTATCTCGGGATCTGTCCTTTTATACCCGTTAACCAATATCCGCAGATTCAATATATCGTTAGTCAGTATATAATTAGCTCCTTGCCTGGAAATATCTTTAGCTACCCTGATGCCTCTTTTTTGAAGTTCGCTCAGAAGTTCTTTGGAAAGAGTAAATTGAATAGTACTTATTAATGTTACACTAAGCAGCAGGACTAAACCAGTAATTGTAATTAATATTTTTGCGCTTAATTTGGTCAGCTGCATATTTTTAATTTACTCCTTAATTATTCGATAATCTTCTTTGCTGTTTTTAAAAATGCACTCGGGATCTCTAAGCCGATTTTTTTAGCGGTCTTTAAATTGACTATTATATCCCACTGTTCCAACGTCTCCACGGGAATCAAAGACGGCTTTATCCCTTGCAGGACCTGGGCTGCTTTTCTACCGGCCAAAGCCCCCAATTGAACAGAATCTACTGCCAGGACTAATAAAACTCCTTGTTCTGCCTTACCTTGCAAATGGGCTACAGTAGGAATCTTGGCTTTATTAAGAACCTCTAATATAACCATTATATTCTCACCTACTAAATTACTTCCGGATATATATACCGAATCTACTTGGCCTATCAGAGGCTCGGCTAAAGCCTTGGCATCCTCGGATTTTAATAGATTAGCCGGGATTAACTTAAAACCCAATTTATCCTGTAATAGTTTAAATTGGGTTAATTGAGAAAGGCTATTCATTTCTTTCTCGCTATATAAAACCCCAATGCGCTTTCCCGGGACAATCTTCCGGATTGTTTTTATTAAAGCAGTCAAATCAAGCCAGTTAGAGCTGCCGGTAAAATTATTCCCTGAGCTTTCCCATCTGTCGATTATCTTAGCGCCCAAGGGATCAAACATCTGAGTAAAAACAACCGGGATATCTTTAATCTCTTCGGAGGCGGCAATAGTTGTCGGAGTGCCTGTAGTTATTATTAAATCCACCTTTTTCTCTTTAAAATCTTTAATTGCCGCAATAATTATATCATTATTATCAACCGAGCCATAACGGATATCAAAATCCACACTTGTTTCATCAAAACCTTCTTTTTTTAATTCTTCCAAAATACCTTTCAGGCAGGCCTGATGTTGAGGCTGGTTACTCTGTAATATTATGCCTACTTTAATCTTTCTCGGGGTTGATACCGGCTGAATAACCTCCTTGGCTGATTTTAAAATTGACTCCGGAATCTCTAAGCCCATATCTTTTGCCGTTTGCATATTAATAGTTATATCGTATTGTTCCAGGGTCTCTATCGGTATAAAAGCCGGATTTCCGCCCCTCAGGACTTGAGCGGCTTTTCTGCCTGCTAACTCTCCGAGTTGAAACCTATCTGCGCCCATCGCTAATAATATTCCTCTCTCTGCCCTATCCGGTAAATGTGTAGAGGTGGGAATCTTTAATTTTTTAGTCACCTCTATAATTGCATTCAAACCTTCGCCAACCACTGTGCCTCCGGTTATGAATATATAATCAACCTTGCCTGCCAAGGCATTAGTCACAGCCTGGGCATCTTCAGGCTTAGATAATTCAACCGGTACCACTGAGATTTCCATTTTATTCTGAATCTTTTTAAATTCTTCTAGCTGTAAGACTGTCTGCTTTTCTCTTTCGGTATAAATAACCCCTATTCGGTTTCCCGGACTAATCTTTTTTAACAGCTTTACTATGGAAATCATGCTAACCCAACTGCTACTGCCAGTGGCATTGCTGCCCGGGGTCTCCCAAGCCTTAGCTATCCCTGAACCAATGGGGTCAAAAACAAGAGAAAAAACAATAGGGATATTCTTAGCCTCATTATATGTATTAATAGCCGCCACAGTTCCTATAGGAATTATTAAATTAACCCCTCTTTTCTTAAAATCGCTGACTATCTCTACGATTTTTTCCGCTTTACCGTCACCATAGCGGATATCGAAATCTACATTAGATTCATCAAAACCTTCTTTTTTTAATTGCGAAAGGACTCCTTTCATACCTTCCACATAATGCGGCTGGTCACTTGCAAGGACAATGCCTACTTTAATCTTTTCCTGGGCTGAAACATTGGTCATAAAAAATAATCCGAAAGTTGCTAATATCGCCAAAACAGCTATTCTTTTTAACATACCTGCCTCCTTATTCTCCTTTAGATTTGCTATTCTTATTTTCTTCTTTGCTGGCCTCTAAATCCTTTTTTATTTCGGCGATTTCTTTTTCTAATTCATCCTGGGTAGATTTGACTTTAGCGATATCCTCCTGCATATTGGCGATTGCCCGGGCTACATATTCACTCAGGTCTTCTTGGATTATTATACCCTTGCCTTCGGTCAGCTTCATATCTTTAGGGACTATCACCCTGGCAGAACCAAGATCCCTGATCTCCATCCCCTTAGGAGGAGTTTCGTTTTTATTAACCTCCTGGCTGCCAGCAGTTGATACCAATGCAAAAACAATAAAAAAAATAGGCAGGCCCTGGATAAAAGGGGCTGCCTTTGATATTGCTCTTTTTAAAATCATTGTATCCCCCCTAAAACTTATCTTATTCTACTGCTTAGGGTTGGAACGGTCAACACTAATCTTAAGAATTAATGCCTCAGCCATTTTTATGCGCTCCCCAATCGGTGGATGGCTAAAAAAAATAAACTTAATTATCGGATGGGGATTACGGTCTGCCAGGTTCTGAATACTGAGTTTCTCCATCGCCGAAATGAAAGATTCTTTTAAACCGGTCGCCTGTATGCTCATCCTGTCGGCGTTGGTTTCAAACCTACGGCTGATGAAATTACTTACTGGATCCATAACTATGCTAAAGATAATAAAATAAATAAATATAAACGGCATGGCCGCGACTTCAGAGAGTGAATCCAACCCAAATAAATTTAAGGCATAAAAGTTAGTTTTAAAAAACAACCAGAAAAAAACTATTGTAAGCAGAGAATTTATAATGACCAATTTTAATAAATGTTTAAGGCGAAAGTGGGCAAATTCATGGGCCAGGATAACTTCAATTTCATCATAATTGTATTTTTCTTTTAAGGTATCAGCAAGCAGGATCCGTTTTGTGCCGTCCATTCCCACAAAGGCGGCATTGCCTTTTAGGCTCTTCCGGCTAAAATCGATCTCAAACACATCCAGGACTTTTACTTTCATTCTGGAGGCAAGCCCTAAGATCTTTTGTTTTAATCTATCGTCTGAGATATTTTTATATTTAAAAAATAAGGGGATTATAACTACAGGGGCAATCTTAGCTAAAACCAGATTAAAAAATATCCAAAACGCAGAAACTATCAGCCACCAGTAAGAAGGGCTTAATTTTAAGCTATAGTAAAAAGCCTCCAGGGAAATAATTATAATGAGGCAGGATATTACCCAGGACTTTAGCTGGTCTTTTATCCAATCAGAGATTTTCTGGTTAGACAAGCCGAATTGACGCTCGATAAAAAATGATTGGCAGAAATTTATAGGAAGATTAAATAGATAATATACTAGGTAAATTATAAAAAAGTATGCCGGGTAAGCCAGAAAATGTTGCGGTATCAACCCAACTAACAAATTGGCTAATATCCTGGATGAACCGGAAGACTGAAATATGATTAAGATTAAAAGAAGGAAGATTAATTCCGCGATAGCCAAGGAATATTTGATCAATGAATAAACCCTGGACTTATCATTTAGGCTATCGAGTGCCTCACTAGCCGGCATTTATCTTAAGATAAAACGTTGATAAAAGTCCTTAGTTTTCCGGAACCGGTCTTTTTACGGGAAAAAGATACTTTTCCATCGCAGTCAGCGTGCAAAATAGCTATACCGCTCACATTAACGCCTGCTTTATACCCGCCAACCTGCCGGCAAAGTATCTGGCCTTTTTTTACTTTCTCTCCTCCGGAGACCTTAAGTTCTTTATCTTTTTTGGGTGTTGAAAATCCGCCTACCATTTGTAATCCTCCTTAAACACAAGTATACGTCTGCCGAAGGCAGACATTTAGCGAAATCCGCCATAGCGCGCCAGAGCTATTTTTTGCCCTATTAAAGCGCGAAGGCGGATAAGAACACGAATTAATGTATGTATAATATCACACATTCCTTACTCAAGCAAGACTTCTTCGTCTTTAGCCGGGATGTAAACATTCTGGCATATCTGAGAGAGATTTTCGAATAACGGCTGGGTCTGCTCCATGTCTCCGTGGACCAAGAATATCCTTTTTAAAGGCAGGGATTGAGTTATAAAATCCGTCAGTTCATTTTTGTCCGCGTGCCCGGAGAACGAATTGATAACTACCACCTCGGCATTTAACTGATATTCAATACCGAAAATACGCACAAAAGGGGTCTTTTCCACGATCCGTTTGCCTAAGGTATTCTTGGCCATATAGCCAACCACCAGTATAGTATTGCGGGAATCCTCAATATTATTCTTAATGTGATGAACGATCCTGCCGGACTCACACATCCCGCACCCGGCAATGATTATCATCGGCCGGCGGTCATTATTCAGGGTTTTGGATTCTTTCTGGTCGCGGATATAACTTAAATTCAAAAATTCAAAAGGGCTCTGGCCCTGGGATATATGTTGGCGGGTCTCTTGATTAAGGTAATCCAGATGGTATTTAAATACATCGGTTATATCCGTGGCTAATGGGCTGTCGACATAAACCGGAATAAAAGGAAGAGATTTATCTTTAAAGAGCTCACTTAAAAAATAAACCACTTCCTGGGTCCGTTCCAAGGTAAAAGCCGGGATCAGGATCTTTCCTTTGCGCTCGATCGTGCGCAGAATAACCTCTTTAAGCTTGATCTTGGCTTCTTCTATAGGCGGCCGCACCCTTCCTCCGTAAGTACTCTCTATAATAAGATAATCCAGGCCCGTAGGAATAAAGGGATCATTTAAGAGCGGCAGGTTTCTTCTGCCTAAATCTACGGCATAACCTAAACGGATACTTTGAACTCCATCCTTGATATCTAAGACTATGATCGAAGAACCCAGGATATGGCCGGCATCATAAAAAGTAGCGAAAACATTATTGGCCACGCAGGTCTTCTGACTATAAGGGACCGGATGAAACCTCTTGGCAGCGTGGCGGGCCTCTTTCCTGTTATAAAGAGCTTTTCTCAAAGGAAGGCCCAACCTGCGGTTGATCTTATTCACGTAGCGGATATCTTCTTCCTGGATCTTTCCGGAATCTTCGAGCATTAATTTACATAGATCACGGGTTGCAGCGGTAGTATATATCTTACAGCGCATCCCTTTTTTCAAAAGGCTGGGGATATTCCCGCTATGGTCGATATGGGCATGGGATAAAAGCATGGCATTGAGCTTACGGGGATTATAGCTAAAGGTAGTATTGATATCATAGAAATCATTGCGGTGGCCCTGAAACAGACCGGCATCCAGGAGTATTTCGGATTTATCGGTTGAGATAAGATGACTGGAACCAGTGACTGTCCTTACTCCGCCTAAGAATTTAATCTTTACCGGCATAAAATACCTTTATCTATTCTTTATTAAGTAACGAAGAGGTTGCGGGAAGAGAATTTGCCGTCAGTAGTTAAATTAACACCCAATCTCTTAAGCCCCACTTCATCGCCTGGGGTGGGAATATGGGTCATATGCACTTCGCATCCCCTTAATTCCTTTAGCTTATTCATAGCCACCTCTGCGGTATGGTTAGTGGTAGCGCTGATAGAAAGGGCAATCAAAGCCTCTTCCAGGTCCAGGCTCTCCGACTCATTACCTAAGATACCTTCTTTTAATTTGGATATCTGGTTGATAATATGAGGGGATAAAAGCAGGATTTCATCAGGTATATTCGCTAAAACCTTAACCGAGTTCAAAACCAGACTGGAGGCCGCGTGCATAAGATGAGAATTTCTCCCGGTTATAATCCTTCCATCGCTCAACTGAATAGCGGCGCCGCAATAGATACCATCGTTGCCTTTACCCTTGCTCTCTGCCTCTTCAGCGGTCTTTCTGGCCGGTTCTACTACTATCCGATCCGTAACTTTTATCCCTAATTCCTCCATTAATAAATTTGCCCGGTCTACGGTCTCTTTCTTCTCAACCCCTAACAAGTATTCACCGTTATACCTGAAATAACGCCGAATTAATTCCTGTTTAGCCGCTTCCTGGACTATTTTATCATCCACAATCCCAAAGCCAGCGCGGTTAACGCCCATATCTGTTGGAGAATTATACATCGGCATATCGGCTTTTTTATCCAGGATCTTGTTCAGGATCAACTTTAAAATAGGAAAACTCTCTACATCCCGGTTGTAATTTATGGCTGCCTCCTGGTATTTCTCAAGGTGAAAAGGATCAACCAGGTTAAAATCCAGGATATCGGCGGTAGCTGCCTCATAAGCCACATTTACCGGATGTTTTAAAGGTATATTCCAAATAGGAAAAGTCTCAAATTTGGCGTAACCGGCGTTAATCCCTCTTTTATGTTCGTGATATAACTGGGAGAGACAGGTGGATAACTTACCGCTATTAGGCCCGGGCCCGGTAATTATCACAATCGGATTTTTAGTTTCAATATAATCATTTTTCCCAAAACCGTTTTCGCTGACTACAAAATCAAAATTAGTGGAATAGCCTTCTATCGGATAATGCAGGTTTACCTTGACTCCCCGGCGTTCCAATTTATTCTTAAAAATAACGCTTAAGGGTTGATTCGCAAACCGGGTAATTACCACTGATAATATATCCAGGCCCCATTTTCTTAAATCATCGATTAATTTAAACGTTGCTGCATCATAAGTTATCCCGAAATCACCGCGCACCCTCCCCTTTTCAATATCCCCTGCGTAAATACACAGGACAATATCAACCTTATCTTTTAAAGACTGCAAAAGCCTTATTTTAACATTGGGGTCATACCCGGGAAGGACGCGGGCCGCATGATAATCAAAACAAAGTTTCCCCCCGAATTCCAGGTAAAGCTTGTTATCGAATTTTCTAACCCGGTTAAGGATTGCTGCAGTTTGTTCTTTTAAGTATTTTTCATTGTCAAAACCGTTTTTATTTAACATCACTGCCTTTCTTTCTAATCTTATTTATTCTTAACCTCGATAGTAGTATTTGCCTGAGCAGTATTGCCGTTGGAATCTTTAACAGTTAAAATAACATTAAAATAGCGAGTCTCAAAAGAACCGCTCCAGTAAGTATTAACAGCTGTTGGTTTATTGGAAGTATCTGAATCGCCAAAATCCCAGGAATAAGAAACTATCCTGGCCTTTGGAGAATATGACTTTTTACCCGAGAAATTAACCATTAAAGGTGCGTACCCTTTCTCAGGCTTGGCGATTATCACTGCAACCGGCAGCTCTGGTGCAACCTCACTCTGGGCCTTAATAGTTTCGGGCTTGATCCTGCCAGCCCTTGGTCCGGCTTTTTTCTCTACGATAGGACCAGTTGAAACCGCAGGCTTGACTTTCTTAACTAAAGCTTTAACTCTAGGTTTTGTTTCTTTGTCAGGAAAACCTTTTTCTCTTTCTAAGTCTTTTTTAACATACTCCCTTAATTCATCTTTGATTTTATTTACCCTGGTTTCTTCTTTAGCTTCCCGCTCATCCTCAAGTTTTATAATCTTTTCCCTGTATTTTGGATTATGGGCATACCTGTATTCGGAAATAGCGACACCGGGCATACGGAAAAAACCTCCGATGGCATCAGCCATCGTTGATACATGATTCCAGAAATACAACCTATAATAACTTTCGATATAACCCATTCTTTTATAAAAAATCTCAACGGCTTTTCTGCGCCTTTTAAACCTCTCTTTAGCTAACTCTTTATCTGGAACAGTATTATTCTCACCCAGGGTATATTCCATGACAAACTGGTTATTCCGGGTTATCACGTATCCTTGATCATAAGGTTTATTACCATGCTGGTATTTATAGGTGGCACATCCGGAAAAAATAAACGCGAATAGTAACAAAGCCAGTATTTTTTTCATCAATTCTCCTTTTTATATATTGTAACAAAGGTATTTTATGCCTAAGAACCCCCTGCGTCAAGAATTAACTAGGGACACCCTTGCAGCTAATCGGGAGGGTGTCCCCCAAGGAATAAAAAAAGGGACACCCTTAGCTTTAGCTGCGAGGGTGTCCCTCTATTTGTCGTAGGTAGAATAAAAATAGGGGGTGTGGGCCTGGAACTCGGCGGCGCAGGTGTCCACTAATTTAAAATCTGGAGAGATATTGAACGACTTGCGGAGTTTATAAATATCTTCCTCGGCCTTATTGGTAAGCTTGGATAGCTGCTTATCGCTAAATCCGTATTGTTTGGCGGAAATCAAAAGTTCTTTATCGAGATTGCCTTTATTCTTTATAATTTCTTTCTCCATATCAATGATCTCTTTAATATTATAAATAAACCAGCGGTCGATCTTAGTCATTTCATAGATCTTCTCAATATCCATGCCGCAGCGTAAAGCATCAGCCAGGTAAAATAACCTTTCGGCGTTAGGCATCCTTAATTTTTGGTCGATTATATCCAGATCATTAGGGTTAGGATTTATCCGTGACAGATCCGCAAAAATCATGCTGTCTAAACCGTATTTTTTTATCTCCAGGGAACGAATGCCTTTTTGCAAAGCCTCTTTAAAAGTCCTCCCGATAGACATCGCCTCGCCAACTGATTTCATGGAAACAGTAAGTTCGCAATTCGCTCCGCGGAATTTCTCAAAAGTAAACCTGGGAATTTTTACTACACAATAATCTATTGCCGGCTCAAAACAAGCCGGAGTCTCTTTGGTAATATCATTAGCTATCTCATCTAAGGTATAACCTACAGCTAACTTGGCGGCAATTTTAGCGATAGGAAAACCCGTGGCCTTGGAGGCTAAAGCTGAACTTCGGGAAACCCGGGGATTCATTTCAATAACTACCTGTCTTCCGGTTTGAGGATGCACGCCGAATTGAATATTAGAACCTCCGGTTTCAACCCCAATCTCCCGGATACAGGCAATAGCGCTATCGCGCATCTTCTGATATTCCCGATCAGTTAAAGTCTGGATAGGGGCAACAGTAATGCTATCGCCGGTATGCACTCCCATCGGATCAAAATTCTCGATAGAACAGATAATCACCACATTATCCTTTAAATCCCGCATTACCTCTAATTCATATTCTTTCCAACCAACTATAGATTCTTCAATCAGGATCTCGCTGATCATGCTCGATTCCAGGCCATGTTTAGCCAGACCCTTAAACTCTTCGATATTATAAGCCAGGCTTCCGCCGGTGCCGCCTAAAGTAAAACTGGGCCGGATGATCAAAGGAAACCCGATTTCTCCAGCAACTTCTAAGGCTTCTTTTAAATTATAAGCTCTTCCGCTTTTAGGCAGGTCCAAGCCGATCTTGAGCATCGCCTCTTTGAATAACTTTCTATCTTCAGCTTTTTTAATCGCTTTGATATTTGCTCCGATAGTTTCAACTTTATATTTTTTTAATACACCTCTTTCAGCCAGAATAACAGTGGTATTTAAAGCAGTCTGCCCGCCTAAAGTAGGAAGCAGGGCATCCGGCCTTTCCAAAGCAATTATTTTCTCAACTATATCCGGAGTAATCGGCTCGATATAAGTGCTGTCCGCCATCTCCGGATCAGTCATAATAGTAGCCGGGTTAGAATTAACCAAAACTACCTGGTATCCTTCCTGCCTTAAAACCTTGCAGGCCTGAGA
Organism: Candidatus Omnitrophota bacterium; assembly: GCA_018825985.1. Lineage (GTDB taxonomy): Bacteria > Omnitrophota > Gorgyraeia > Gygaellales > Profunditerraquicolaceae > JAHKAP01. The sequence goes on along the minus strand of JAHKAP010000052.1, from coordinate 50,850 downwards.
CCCGGAATAATCAAATTCGCAGGCCTGGCCGATGACAATCGGGCCTGAGCCGATGATCATAATTTTTTTTATGTCTTTACGTTTAGGCATGTTTTTTAACCATATCTATGAAATTCTTGAATAAATATTCCGCGTCATGGGGGCCGGGAGAAGATTCAGGATGAAACTGCACGGAAAATAAGGGAAATCTTTTATGCCGGATACCCTCCAGGGTCTGGTCATTTAAGTTCTTATGGGTTATCTCAATATCTTTTTTAGGTAAAGAACCAATATCCACACAGAACCCGTGATTCTGGCAAGTAATAGAAACTTTCCCGGTTTTTAGATCCTTAACCGGCTGGTTGCCGCCGTGATGCCCGAATTTAAGCTTATAGGTCTTGCCGCCTAAAGCCAAACCTATCATTTGCTGCCCCAAACATATCCCAAAAATAGGAACTTTACCGATCAGTTTTCTGACTGTCTCTACCACATAAGTAACTGCTGCCGGGTCTCCCGGGCCATTAGAAAGTAAAACTCCATCCGGCTTATCTTTAAGTATCTCTTCGGCAGTTGTAAATGCCGGAACTATACTAACCTGACATCCGTATTTTAAAAGCTCCCTTAATATATTGTATTTTACTCCGCAGTCAATCACTGTAATTTTACATCCGGCCTTATTTGCTTTTGACCAGATGTATCTTTTCTTACAAGTTACTTCTTTTACTAAATCTACACCCTCAAGCCCCAGAGAATTCTTGGCTTTTTCAACCAAGCTCTCCTGATCCAGGTCCTTGGTTGATAAAACCGCTTTCATTGCTCCGGCTCGCCTTATATGTAAAGTCAGGGCCCGGGTATCTATACCTTCAATACCTAAAATATTATTTTCTTTCAGATATTCTCCCAATGTAGTATGGGAGCGCCAATTACTGGCAATCTTAGAATATTCCTTGACCACAAAACCTTCAACAAAAGGTTTAAATGATTCTACATCTTCTTTATTTACCCCGTAATTTCCGATCAGGGGATAAGTCATCGCTACGATCTGGCCCTTATAGGAAGGATCAGTAATGATCTCCTGGTATCCGGACATACTGGTATTAAAAACCACCTCACCGCTTCTTTCGCCTGAGGCGCCAAAAGACTTGCCTTTGAATATTCTGCCGTCTTCTAAGGCTAATATAGCATCCATTTATTATTCCTTAATATAACTAGGTACAGGTATAGGAATAGGCAGAGAAAACCTGGAATCCGTACTGATCTTTTCTTTACCTTTACCTACACTTTTACCTTTGATCTATCTAATGCTGCTTTGATAAATTCCCTGAATAAAGGATGGGATTTATCCGGCTTGGATTTAAATTCAGGATGGAATTGGACTGCGATGAAATAAGGATGGTCTTTTAATTCAACTATCTCAACCAAATTTCTTTTAGGATATACCCCTGAAAAAACCATGCCATTTTTCTCCAGCAATTTCTTATATTTATTATTAAACTCATAACGGTGCCTGTGCCGCTCCTGAATCAACTCCTTATTATATAAACCAAATGCCTTGGTCTTGCGTTTAATCCGGCAAGGGTAGGCGCCTAAACGCATAGTCCCGCCTAAATCCTTTACTTTTTTTTGCTCAACTAAAAGGCTGATCACCGGATATTTGGTTTTAGGTTTAAACTCTGTGGAGTTAGCGTCTTTTAATCCGCAGGCATGACGGCTAAATTCAATTACCGCGCACTGCATCCCTAAACAAAGCCCTAAAAACGGAATTTTCTTCTCCCGGGCGAATTGGATAGCCTTAACCTTACCTTCAATCCCGCGATAACCAAAGCCACCCGGGACCAAAATACCGGAAACATCTTTTAAAGGCGCGGAGGCCCCGTGTTTTTGAATATCTTCGGAATCAATCTTTCTAATCTCAACCTTGCTATCGTTAGCGATACCAGCATGAATTAAAGCCTCGTATATAGATTTATAGGCGTCTTGCAAACCGATATACTTACCGACTACGGCGATAACAACCTTATCTTTGGGATTTATCACCTTATCTACAACATTCTTCTCCCATTCTTTTAAATCCGAGGACTTGCAGATCAGATTAAAATGGCTCAAAATTATTTCATCCAGTATCTGATTTTTAAAAACTAACGGGAGTTGATAGATCGAATCCACATCCTTAGCCTCAATAACTTCTTCTTTGCGAACATTGCAAAACAAAGATATCTTTTCCTTCATCTCTAACGATAATGGCTTTTCTGTACGACAGATTAGTATATCCGGCTGGATCCCAATCTCTCTTAATGTCCCTACGCTATGTTGAGTGGGCTTGGTCTTCATCTCTTCCGCGCACTTAATATAAGGAACCAAGGTAAGATGGATATAAAGCACATTATCCTCTCCCATATCATGGCGAAACTGTCTGGCTGCCTCTAAAAATGGTAGGCTTTCTATATCGCCTACTGTACCGCCGATCTCAACCAATAATATATCGCATCCTGAAACCTGGGCGGCTTTTTTAATCCTCTCCTTGATTTCATTGGTAATATGAGGGATGACCTGAATGGTCTTGCCTAAATAATCACCTCGGCGCTCTTTGGAGATCACTGAATTATAAACCTGCCCAGTGGTTACATTATTAAATTTAGTCATCTGGGTAGAGATAAATCTTTCGTAATGCCCCAGATCAAGGTCGGTCTCCGCGCCATCCTCAGTTACATAAACTTCACCATGCTGATATGGATTCATTGTCCCCGGGTCAACATTGATATATGGATCGCACTTCATCAAAGTAACCTTCAGGCCCCGGGACTCCAGGATCTTGCCTATGGAAGCTGAGGTGATACCTTTGCCTAAGCTTGAAATAACCCCGCCGCTAATAAATATATATTTGGCCATAACATAAAAATAGGCGTTTTAGCGCCGACAATCCGGCGACTAAACGCCTTTGTTTTTTAGAGTAGCTCTTATTTGAACTACTAAGTGAGTATACCACATTTTTAAAATAAATCAATCAGTGAAAACAAACTACTTTTTGAGAGATAATATCCGAGACAATGCGCAGTTCTTTTTTATCCAGATCATAAACCTTGATCACCGGGCTGTATTTAGCATAAGACTGGGCGAATTTAGTCAAGGAATTCGGCCAGGAACCGATCATCTCAGTATTTAAAAATGCTTCTTTATTATCCACAAATAAAGCTACATAAAAAATCCCGGTTTCAATCAGGTCCTGGAAGAAATGGGTGCCGAAAGAAAGCTCCGGGATGCAATTAGCGCTGGCAAAAGACACCTCTGCCAATACGGATATATTATTTATCTCGGCAAAAGAAACCGGGACGCCTAAAGAAGGAGTAGTAGTCCCCCATCTTCCCGGACCTAATAAAATAACCGGAAATTCTTCCTTATCCTTTATCTGCCGGTTTAATTCTCCCACCGCTCTAGCAATATCATATTTTCCTGTTACCGGCAGCTGCGAATAACCTTGCGGATCAACATAGATCACCCTGCGGATCAGATGGGAAAAATTTCCTCCTAGAAAATTACCCTGGGATTCGAAAAGTATTCTTTCTTTTTCTATTTTCTCAGGTATTTCTACCCTTTTTCCCAAACCCCTACCCTGGATAGTCCGGCATTGTAAAAGATTTATCTTAAATTTATCGTGTTTGTCAAAATTAACCGTAAATTCTATATCTACAGGATAGCCGTAATGAGCCTGCAGGATCTTCAGGATTTTTTGCAAAGTCTCTCTAAAATCTGTTTTTGTAAATAGGGTATCGAAATTAATGATCCAGGATTCTTCATCCTTACCCATCTGGCGCATCCTCTCAGAAGCCTCATAATCCCTTACTGCCAACAAATCCAGCTTTATCTCTACTTTTTCATTCAACAACTCTCTTAATGTCCGGGTCTGTAGCTTGTTTTCCCGGATATTCAATAGATCGATGTCATGCTGGGAAAACTTTTGAGCGTCTTCCAGGCCGGAATGAGCCTTAAGCAGAGGTTGATCCAAAGCTACTATCCGCGGATAATCACCCTCTACCCGGTTAACTGCCCGGGTGCCTAAGCCTAAAACTATCCTGAGCATCCCAGCCTCAGGGTCCAGATCTTTTTTCCAAACAAAAGTATTATAAGAGATCCCGACTCCGGCTGCGTCAGGAAAAAAATAATCCTTATGATATGCACCCGATACCCTCTGGACCAATAAAGCCATTTGTTCATCTTGTTGATCTAAGCCTCTTTGCAGCCGATACGCTAATGCGTCTTCATTCATGGTCGAGGCATAGATCCGTCTCACTGCCTCGGAAAATCTGGCATAGCGTTCATCCGGAGTCCCCTGGTTAACTAAAAAAATGCTTTCGTATTTTCCGGCAAAGGCGTTGCCGAAACTATCTTCTAAAAGGCTTGAGGAGCGCACAATGATCGGAGATTGGCCAAAATAATCGATCATCTGCTTGAACTGCTCTTTAATCTCTTCAGGGAACACCCCGGAAAGCATCTGCTCTTTCAATATATTAGCTACCTTAAAATACCCGTCTTTAGTCCTCTGATCCATCCTGGCTTTCCACCAACCGTTCTCCACTATATAGGTATAGAACACGTCCGAGCCGATGTAGAAAGAATCATGGGGCTCAAAGAACTCCTCAGCTTTTAAATCTTTTTCTTTCAAAAGGATGCTCCTGGCAATAAGCATGCCTACGGACTTGCCTCCGATAAAACCTGTCCCCACCATCCTGGTCTTTATAGCTAAAAAATCTTCCAAAGAAAGGTTTTCTTTGGCCAGACGGAAGAATTTCTCATCCCGGGCAATGATCATCCGGCATAAATGCTCTAACATTTTAGACTTTTCCTCGGCCGTTCCGCTCTGGCCGGTTAAATCCTCGACTTTTAAAAACAACCTGTCCCAGTAATCCAGGTTTCTTTTGGTGCTTTTTGCCCCTTTTTTGATTATGTTGGAAAAAAGCCGGGCAGTATCCACGCTATTTCCAATAGGAACAAACCGCTCCTGTTTCTTTAAGTGCGGCAGGAACATGGTCGGTGAATAACGGTTCCAGACCTTTAAAGGATGAACATAATAGTTTCCTTCAAAGTTATAGACATTGACCAAAAGCTGGGTGATCTCGCGGATACGGGCCACGGTTTTAAAAGAATGGCTGTTGCGTAATAATGAAAAATAAGCGATAGTATCCAGCTCAAAAAGGTAGGGACAGGTGATCTTGAAGAAATTCCCGATCATCAGGTCGTTGGACCAGGCAGAAAGAAGATCAGAGAGGCAGTCAAAAACGTAAAAAACCTCTTTACCTTCTTTGGTAATGATGCTATTTAACTGGGTGGAAAAAGATTCAAAGCCGCTGAAGGCGTCAAGCTTATAGACTGTAATTTCTTTTTTATCCGGCAAAAGAGGTTTGTGATGGGCAAAGCGGATGTAAACCAGCCTGCGTTTTTCTTCCAGGGCGGATTTAACAAAAGGCCGGACAAAATCAGCGTAATCATCAATACTATCGATCTGCCAGACTACATTATCGCCTAAGCGTAAGGAGTTGATTACTTTATCCAGGCCTTTTAACCCGGTGCTTACCATAAAACCCCCCTATCCACCTGCAAAGGTGGAACTGGTTTAGAGCATAGGCAGGTTGGTATAACCCATAAGATATTTATCAATGTTAAACGCTGCCTGTCTGCCTTCAGAAATAGCCCAGACTACTAAAGACTGGCCCCGGCGTATATCTCCGGCTGCAAAAACTTTTTTTACTAAAGTAGCATAATCTTGGCCGGTTAAAACATTTCCCCGGTTATCCATGTCCAGATTCAAATCCTTGATCAACCCGTTATGCTCAGGGTGCAGAAAACCTGCCGCAATAATAACTAAATCCGCCGGAACCTCAAAACCCGAACCAGCCACTTCTTTCATGATCCCGCATCCCTGGCTATCTTTTTCAGAGAAGTCCGCGTTTACACAAGAAATTCTACTCACCTTGCCATTATCTCCAATAAATTCTTTAGACAAAACCGCCCAATGCCTAAGCCCTCCTTCTTCATGGCTGGTTGAAGTTTTTAAAATAACCGGGTATTTAGGCCAAGCGTGGTCGGGAGTCCGGCACTCGGAAGGCTTAGGTAATACTTCTATCTGGACTACACATTTAGCCTGCTGGCGATTAGCAGTACCCACGCAATCCGAACCGGTATCACCGCCGCCGATCACTACTACTGATTTATTATTGGCGTCTATAAGGAGATTGTCGGGAATATTCTCTCCTCTGCCCCTGCGGTTTGACTGGGTTAAATAATCCATGGCAAAATAAATACCTTTTAAATCCCGCCCAGGAATCTTCAAATCCCGGGCAACCCTGCTTCCGCCGGCCAGGCAGACTGCGTCAAAATCTTCTAATAATTTTTTAGCCGGATAATCAAGGCCTACATTTATTTTAGTCCGAAACTCTATTCCTTCAGCCTTTAAAATATTCAACCTGCGATCGATTACCTTTTTCTCTAATTTAAAATCCGGTATGCCAAAGCGCAATATCCCACCTATTGAATCATCCTTTTCAAAAACTATCACCCTATGCCCGGCTTGATTCAATTGATCAGCGCAAGCCAGGCCTGACGGCCCTGAACCTACTATCGCTACAGTTTTACCGGTCCTATTCTTAGGCAGGATAGGAATGATTATTCCTTCCTTAAAAGCATGCTCGATAACCGAAAATTCATTCTCTCTTATAGTGACCGGATCATCATTAATACCTAAAACACAGGAGTATTCGCACAGCGCCGGGCAGACCCTGCCGGTAACTTCCGGAAGATTATTTGTCGCCATGAGCAGACTTATCGCTTCTTCCCAACGGTTATGAAATACCAGATCATTCCATTCCGGTATGTAATTACCTATCGGACAGGCCCAATGGCAGAAGGGAGTGCCGCAGTCCATGCAACGCGAGGCCTGTTCCATAGATTTGGAGTCGCTCCTTAAAGCAGATACCTGCTTATAATCCCGGACCCGTTCGCATACCGGACGGTATGCCGGATGCTCTCTTTTAACCTTTAAGAAACCTTTAGGATCACCCATAATAACTCCGCTTTACCCATCTGATACTTCGTCTAAATTATTATTTTTAGCCGGTTTCTTTTCTTCTAAGATACGCTTATACTCAAAAGGTATAACCTTGACAAAATCCCGTATCTCGGAAGAAAAATTGTCCATTATTCTCTTGGCCAGTAAACTCTGGGTATATTTGTAATGATTAAGAATTAATTTTTTAACCGTTTCTATGTCGTCCGGATTAAGTTTTTCTAAACCCACCATATCATAGTTACAACGGTATTTAAAATTTCCTTCCCGGTTATATACATAGGCAATGCCTCCGGCCATACCAGCGGCAAAATTCTTGCCGGTCCTTCCTAAAACCACAACCCTTCCTCCGGTCATATACTCGCAACCATGGTCTCCCACGCCTTCCACAACCGCATAGAGCCCGGAATTGCGGATCGCAAATCTTTCTCCTGAGCGGCCGCGGATATAGGCCTCACCGTTTACGCTTCCGTAAAATGCGGTATTGCCAATAATGATATTCTCCCGGGCGCTGTAAGTTACCTCTTTATCCGGATAGATTATGATCCGGCCTCCGGATATACCTTTACCAACATAATCATTAGCCATACCTTCAAGCTCAAAGGTTATCCCGGGAACAAGAAAAGCGCCGAAACTCTGTCCGGCATAACCTTTAAAATTACAATGAATGGATTTTTCAACCAGGCCGGCCTCGCCGAAGTTTTTAGCCACATAACCGCTTAACATCGCCCCTACAGCCCGATCGGAGTTTTTTATCGGTAATTCCAGCTTAATCTGATTATCCTTACCTAATCCTGATTTTACCGCTTCAATTAATTTTAAATCTAAAACTTTATCAATGCCGTGCTCCTGAGAAATAATCTTATACCTGCCGACTTGCGCAAAGAGATCAGGCTTATAAAGTATCCGAGAGAAATCTAATTCCTTAGCTTTCCAGGGTAATATATTTTTATTGAGCTCCAATAAATCGGTGCGGCCGATCATCTCGTCAATAGTCTTTATGCCAAGATGGGCCATGATCTCTCTAAGCTCGGTAACCACAAAACGAAAATAATTAATCACATAGTCTGCCTGGCCTAAGAATTTTTTCTCTAATAACTCGTCCTGGGTAGCTATACCTAAAGAGCAATTATTTAAATTACAATGTCTTAACATAACGCATCCTAATGTAACCAATACGCTGGTGGCAAAGCCGTATTCTTCCGCACCTAATAAAGCTGCTATAGCGATATCCCTTCCGGTGCGCAGTTGACCGTCGGTTTGCAACCTTACCCTGCTCCTTAAATCATTTAATACCAGGGTCTGGTGGGCCTCGGATAAACCCAGTTCCCAGGGCAGGCCGGCGTGTTTGATCGAGCTTATTGGCGAGGCTCCAGTTCCACCGTCCCCGCCGGATATCAGGATCATATCCGCATGCCCTTTAGCTACTCCGGCAGCAACAGTACCTACGCCAATCTCGGAAACTAACTTAACGCTTATCCTGGCTTTAGGATTAACATTCTTTAGATCAAATATAAGCTGGGCTAAATCTTCAATAGAATAAATATCATGATGCGGAGGAGGAGAGATCAGAGTCACTCCCGGAGTAGTATAGCGGGTCTTGGCAATGATCAAACTGACCTTATGCCCGGGTAATTGCCCTCCTTCACCGGGTTTAGCTCCCTGGCAGATCTTGATCTGCAACTCATCGGCATTAACCAAATAATTTGTAGTTACCCCAAACCTGCCGGAGGCGACTTGTTTGATCGCGCTGCGGAAACTATCACCGTTTGGCAAAGGCATAAAACGAACCGGGTCTTCTCCCCCTTCTCCGGTATTTGACTTTGCTCCCAGGCGGTTCATAGCCAGGGCAATGGTGCGATGAGCCGCGCCGCTTATCGAGCCGAAACTCATTGCCCCGGTGGCAAAACGCTTAATAATAAATTCCTGCGGCTCAACTTCTTTCAAATCAATTACGGCAGTTCCATCCTTGAATTTCAAGAGGCTACGCAAGGTAGTAGGATTTAAAGATTGGTCATTTATTAATTTACTGAATTCTTTATATTTCTGGTAATTCCCGGTTCGCACTGCGTCTTGCAAAGCAGCGATGGTTTCCGGATTCCAAAGGTGGAATTCACCGTCTTTTCTCCATTGATACATCCCCCCCGAGGATAAATACGGAGTTTCTGGCTGGCCTTTTACAAAAGCTTGGGCGTGCCTTAACAAGGTCTCCTGAACTATAATATCAAAGCCTATACCTCCTATCCTTGATACCGTCCCGCTAAAACATTGCTCGATCACTTCTTTTCCTAAACCCAGAGCCTCAAATATCTGGGCCCCCCGGTAACTTTGTAGAGTAGATATCCCCATTTTAGAGAGGATCTTTAAAATCCCCTTATTAACCGCCTTAATATATTTATGTAAATATTCTTCATCATTAAGGCTGCCGGATTCTTCTTTAAGTATTGATTTTACCGCTTCGAAGGCCAGATAAGGATTAACGCAATCCGCTCCGTATCCGAATAAAAGGGCAAAATGATGCACTTCCCTAGGCTCAGCGCTTTCAACTACGATGCCGATACGGGTGCGCAGGGATTTTCTCACCAGAAAATGATGCACCGCGCCTATGGCTAGAAGTGCAGGAATCGCCGCGTGTTTTTTATCTACCCCCCGGTCGCTTAATATTATGAAAGTATAACCCTGCCTTATAGCGGATAACGCGTCCTGGCATATCCTATCTAAGGTTTTTAGAAAATTATCAGGCGCGGATGCTTCGAATAAAAGAGATACGGTCTTAGTCTTAAAGGAATTTAAATCGATATTGCGGATCTTTTCCAGGGATTCATTAGTAATTACCGGTTCTTTTATAAATATCTTGTGGCAATTTGCCGGAGATTCTTCCAGGATATTCTTTTCCGGGCCTAAATAAGTCGACAAAGACATTACCAGTTCTTCGCGTATAGGATCGATCGCCGGATTAGTTACCTGAGCAAAGAGTTGTTTGAAATAACTGTAAAGCATCTGGGGTTTTTGGGAAAGAACAGCTAAAGGAGTATCATTTCCCATTGAACCCACCGGCTCTTGAGCCGTTTCCATCATCGGTTTGATAATGGTTTTAATGTCCTCTCGGGTATAGCCGAAGGCTTTTAACTGTGGGAGAATATCCAACCGTTTGGAATCTATTTCTTTTTCAGCCAGGTCTTCGAGATTACGCATGTTTTCTAAAACCCAGCTGCGGTAGGGATGTTTGCCGGCGGTTATCTCCTTTAGCTCCCGGTCTTCAATAATCCTGCCTACCTCAGTATTGATAAAAAATATCTTTCCCGGCTCGATCCTCCCTGAAGAAAGAATATCATGGGGAGGTATATCTAAAATCCCGACTTCAGAAGCCATGATTACCCGGTTATCCCGGGTAGTAATGTAACGGCAGGGCCTCAGGCCATTCCTGTCCAACACTGCCCCTACCCGGATACCGTCAGTAAAAACAATAGCTGCCGGCCCATCCCAGGGCTCCATAAGACAAGCGTGGTATTTATAGAAACTGCGCAATTTCTCATCCATTGACTTGGATTGCTCCCAAGCCGAAGGAATAAGCATCATCATTACCTGGGCTAAAGGCCTGCCTCCTAAGAAAAGTAATTCAAAAACATTGTCTAATGTGGCTGAATCGCTTCCGCCGGGAACGATCACCGGTTTAAGTTTTTCTATATCCGAGCCAAATAACTCGCTTTCCAATAAACCTTCCCTGGCTTGCATCCAATTAATATTCCCCCGCAGAGTATTTATCTCTCCGTTATGAGCCAAATATCTAAACGGCTGAGCCAGGTCCCAGGTAGGAAAAGTATTAGTGGAATACCGGGAATGGACTAAACAGATCGCGCTTTTTAAAAGCGGGTTCTTAAGGTCGGGAAAATAATCCTTTACCTGGGTGGGCATCAACAGGCCCTTATAAGACAATGTCCGAGAAGAAAGATTAGTGATATAAAATAATGAATCTTTGCTTAAACCCTTCCTGCGGATTATATTTTCAACTCTCTTCCTAATGATATAAAGCTTTCTCTCAAAGGCGAGGTTATCCTTAAAAATACCCCGGCCTTTTTGGATAAAAACCTGTTCAATCATTGGCTGGGTCTTTTTGGCGGTATGCCCTATATCTGAATCATTTACCGGAACTTTTCTCCAGCCTAAAAGAAGTTGTCCTTCATGCTCGACTATCTCGGCAAAGGCATCTTTGCAATATTGACGCTCTAACTTTTCCACCGGCAGAAAAACTAAACCGCAGGCATAATCTCCTATGCGGGGAAGATTTATCCCTAACTTCAAACATTCATCTACCAGGAAATCATGCGGCATCTGGATCAGCACTCCTGCGCCATCTCCGGTTTTGGGGTCTGCTCCGGTTGCCCCGCGATGAGACAATCTCCTTAATACCTCCAGGCCCTGCTGGATAATTGAAAAAGACCTCTCTCCCTTGACCTGGCAAACAAACCCGGTGCCGCAGGAATCATGTTCAAACTTAGGATCATAAAGCCCTTGTTTTTCCATCAAACCTTCCATTTTGCCGCGCTAATCCCCAGTTTTTTAATTTTAGAGCGCATAGTATTACGGTTAATCCCCAGAATCCTGGCTGCCTTTAACTGATTTCCCTCGGTGCGCTCCAGGATATGTTCAATAAGTGGTTTTTCAATAGCCTCCAACACAGACTTATACAAAAACCCTTTCTTTTCATTGACTAAAGCGTCTTCCAGCTCGATCACTTTATCTTTGATAAAAGCCAAATCCCGGATACAATCTTTTTTTACTATCCGGATCATATTCGAATCATTAAAACCTTCGGATAAGGCATACCCTTCCTGAGAGAGCGCCTTAGCCAAGGCATCCTTGGCTTTTAATTCGTCTTCAGTGATCAATATTGTGATCATATCCTGCCTAATATTTAATCAGTCAAGAACAATAAAAAAGGCGCTCACCCCGTTACCAAACGAAGATGAACGCCTGCGTTCTTTAAATTAGTCGGCTACTGATGCACTACAACGTGCAGTCTTTACCTATATATACAAGTAAAGATTGTAGCCGCCTGGTAACCTTTTTTTATTTAATAAAAAGCATCTCCCGGTATTTCGGTAACTCCCAAAGCTCATCCGGGACAACGCATTCCAAAGCATCAACATGCCTACGGATATGCTCCATCAAAGGTTTAAGCTCTTTAAAATACAGATTCGCCCTCAAGTCATTATCCAAACCCCTGGCTTTTTCCAGAAGCTTCACCAATTCCTTGGTATTGCGCCGGACATAATAGATCTTACTGACCACATCGCTTAAATGTTCTTTCTGATCACTGATTACGGCCGGGTCCAGCTTAAGTTTCGCTTCTTTTAAAAGTTCAACTATTTTTTTCAAGTTACCAGCCAGGAGTTTTTCGTATTCATAGCCTGCCGGGACAATACTGGCATTGACCATTTCATTCAAAGTATTAGCTTCGATCTCAAGAGTAAGGTTATACATATGAACCCAGATATGGTGCCGGGCGATTAATTCTTCCTTAGAGAAAACCTTGTATCTTTCAAAAAGATTTATATTCTTCTTTTCGGTCAAGGCCTTAAGCGCGTCTATTGTGGAAGCGACATTAGGCAGGCCTCTTTTTTTAGCTTCTTTTATCCATTCCTCAGCGTAGTTATTGCCTTCAAAACGGATGTCCTTAGTCTCCTTTACGATTTGAGCGATCACCTGCATTACTTTAGTGCTGAAATCGCTTCCTTTGGCCTTATTGACCTTATCAGCGACATAATCCAGGCTTTCAGCAATGATAGTATTGATCATTGCGATCGCGGTTGCAATATTCTGAGATGAGCCTACAGCCCTGAACTCAAACTTGGCTCCGGTAAAGGCAAACGGAGAAGTGCGGTTGCGGTCAGTAGAATCTTTATTGAATTTCGGCAGGCGGGCTATCCCTAAATCAATAATATCGCGCTTAGAGACTTTGGATTTTGCCCCTTTTTCAATCATATCCAAAATTGAAGTTAACTGTTCCCCTAAGAAAACACTGATAATCGCAGGCGGCGCTTCATTAGCGCCTAAACGGTGTTCATTCCCGGCCAAGGCAACGCTAGCCCTTAATAAATCGCCATGCAGATATACCGCCCTTAATACTGCGGCTAATACTGCTAAAAACTGAAGATTATCTTCTGGGGTCTCTCCGGGATTAAGCAGGTTATTCCCGTTGTTATCCGCCAAAGACCAATTCAGATGTTTACCGCTTCCATTAATGCCGGCAAAAGGCTTTTCATGTAAAAGACAGACCAGGTTATGCCTTAACGCCACCTTTTTCATCAATTCCATTAAAAGCTGGTTATGATCCGCAGCTAAATTTGACTCCTCAAATATAGGAGCGAATTCATATTGATGCGGAGCAACTTCATTATGTCTGGTCATCACCGGAATACCCAACTTATAGGCTTCTTCGGCTACCTCAAACATAAAGTTAACTACCCGTTCCTTGATCGTCCCGAAATACTGGTCTTCTAACTGCTGACCCTTAGGAGAAGCAGCCCCAACTAAAGTCCGTCCAGTCAATAACAGATCCTGCCTGAGGTTATAATAATTCCGGTCGATTAAAAAATACTCTTGTTCCGGTCCACAGGTAGAAAAGACTTTTTGCGCGTCTTTACGCCCAAAAATTTTTAATAAGCCTGTTGCCGCTTTATTTAAGGCCTCATCAGAACGTAACAAGGGAAGCTTTTTATCCAGTGCCTCGCCATGGTAAGAAATAAAAATAGTAGGTATACATAAAGTCTTACCTAACGCGCTCTCAATGATAAAAGCCGGGCTGGAAGGATCCCAGGCAGTATAACCCCTGGCTTCAAATGTGGCCCTGATCCCTCCCGAAGGAAAACTCGAGGCATCAGGCTCACCCTGGATCAATTTATTCCCGGAGAATTTTTCGATGACCTTTCCCGGACCAGCCATTGAAATAAAACTATCGTGCTTTTCAGCGGTAAGCCCGGTCATCGGCTGAAACCAATGGGTATAATAAGTCGCGCCTTTGGAGATTGCCCAATCCTTCATCGCTGCGGCAATCTCATCAGCTTGTTTAATATTAATAGTTTTACCTTCTGACATCCAGGCTTTAAAAGCCTCAAATGTCGTTTTAGAGATATGCTTTTGCATGGTCTCTAAACTAAAGGTGTTTTCCCCGAAATAAGAAGATACTTTTTTAGGATGGTCGATCTTTTTCAACTCCACATTTTTTATTCTGAACAATGTTTTTTGTCTTAGTCCCATAACTTCCCCCTTTTTTATTTATATATTATTTTACCACAAATTACCCAATATTTTACAAGTAAAATTAAGTTTACCCCGGTAACCAAAAGCTTAACCTATAGCTGTTGAACCCCGTTCTTCTGTACGTATGCGGATGCACTCTTTAAGATCCAGAATAAATATTTTTCCATCTCCTGTCTCGCCGGTCTTAGCCCCCCTAACAATAGCCTTAATTGTTGGCTCAAGGAAATGATCATTAACGGCAATCTCCAAACGAACTTTTCTCAAAAGATTGCCAGTCTCCTTATGGCCGCGGTAAACCTCAGTAATCCCTTTTTGCCGACCATGGCCAAGAACCTCGCTTACAGTTAAAAGATTAATCTCTGCTTTATATAATTCCTCCTTAACCTCTTCCAGCTTATCCGGCTGGATTATCGCTATCACTAATTTCATTTTCCCCTCGCTTTTTTAGATTCTTTTGTTTTACCTACATATTACCTACTATATACTACCTACTTTTATTCTAGTACGGTATACGCCCTTTCCCTGTGCTGGGTAAGATCAAGCCCTAAAGATTCAGCCTTCTCATTAACCCGCACACCGATAATAAAATCCACTACCTTGTAAATCACAAAAGTTACTACTCCTGCGTAAACAACTGTAACTAAAACAGTAAATAATTGGATTAGAAACTGCTGGGGATTTCCAAAGAACAAACCATTAGCTCCTGCCGGATTTACTGCTTTAGAAGCGAATAACCCTGTAGCTAAAGCTCCCCATATTCCGCCCACGCAGTGCACCCCAAAGGCGTCCAAAGAATCATCATAGCCTAATTTAGGCTTAATAACGCTGACTGCGGCAAAACAAAACAAGCTGACCAATATACCAATGATTATCGCCGGAATTACGCTCACATATCCGGCTGCCGGAGTAATAGCTACCAAACCTGCCACTGCGCCGCTGCAAAGCCCGAATATAGTCGGTTTACCATTACGCATCCACTCCATAAGCGCCCAGCTTAGACCCGCGGCTGCGGCAGCAGTATTAGTCACTACAAAAGCATTCACCGCTAAACCATTGGCTGCCAAAGCGCTGCCGGCATTAAAACCAAACCAGCCAAACCATAATAAACCAGTGCCTAAAACTACAAATGGCAGGTTATGTGGAGAGGGGACATTTTTCTCCAGATTCTTCCTCTTGCCGATCACTAACGCAGTAACTAAAGCTGCGATCCCGGCATTAATATGAACTACTGTTCCTCCGGCAAAATCCAGAGCGCCATAGTTGCGCAGCCAACCGCCTAAGCCCCAGACCCAATGACAAAGAGGATTGTAAACAAAAGTTGCCCATAATACGGTAAAGAGCAGGAAAGCGGCAAATTTCATCCGTTCGGCAAACGCGCCAATAATCAAGGCCGGTGTAATTATGGCAAACATTGCCTGAAAAATCATAAATGCCTGATGAGGGATTGTCCCGGCATAATCAGCATAAGGCTCCAAACCCACACCATGAAGACCCATCCAGCCAAAACCTCCCCAAAAACCATTGGAGGGGTGAAAAGAAAGGCTATAGCCGAACAAAACCCACTGTAAACTTAAAACACACATGATCACAAAACACTGCATTAAAACACTTAAAACATTTTTGCGCCTAACCATTCCTCCGTAAAAAAAAGCCAATCCCGGAGTCATTAGTAAAACCAGCGCCGACGAAATCAAAACCCAGGCTGTATCCCCAGTGTTTACCATTTGTTACCTCCTTTGATTTTTTAAAATACATAATTCAAATATACACCGCTGTAGAACCTGTTCTTCTGGTTGCCATTGCCCTTATCACTGATATTGCCCCAGGGAGCCGAATAATTAATATTCGGCTTACAGGATAAATTTTTAGCTAATGGTATGGTTATCCCCGCGCTAACAGCAGCGTCACCACCCTTACCTCTATAATATTGTTTATTATTATGGCCAACATGCCCAAAGAGATCAAGGCTCATACCAATATCCTTGACTTTAAACGGAACACTATAAGCCAAATTCAATACCGTATAGCTTCCTTCGCCGCCGCCATCTTCTTTCTTACCATAATCATAATAATAGTATACCGAAGGAGTCAAAAACAATTTAGTAAATGCTATTCCTGTGTATAATTCCCGGCTGAAACCCTTAGGCGCGCCGTCAGTAGGCAGGGCATCGGGAAAATCATAATAGGTATGCCCAAAAGATAGGCCTACGCTGGGAAAATTGTAAGTATAATCTATTATCCAATCAGTCTCGCTATACTTCAATGCGTCCTTATTTTCTAAATCATGGCTCATCCACCAGCCTAATTTAACCCGGCCATATTTTGATTCTGGCGATTTAACGTAAAATCCGGGCTGGACAACCGGATCGCCATCAAGCATAATACCCCTCCACATATAAATTGAATTAAACGCCAGGTCTCCGGAAAATTCAAGACCTAAATCGCCCAAAACAGTCTTTGATTCCTGGGCGAAACCAACATGGCCAAAATTAAGGACTACCGTTAAAACTATTATTGCCATAATCCGTTTCATTCTTCCTCCTTTAGGTTCAGAAATTCCGCCACAATACGTGGCGGATTCGCCAAGATTTTTGGCGAAAAAAAAGACGTCTTTTATCCTTATTTGGATTTTAAAAGACGTCTCGGTCTTTAAAACTCGTAATATCTCCCAGCTTATATGATTGCTGGCTTACCCATTACGGTAATAAAAAAAGCGTTCTTTAATTTCTAGAACGCCTCTGTTTTTTACACATCTACGTGTCTGCTACATTATTACAAGTAAAAATATGCCGTCTCTGGTAACCAATTTTTTAAACAGGGACGGTTCTAATCAGGGAAATGGGGTCAGGATTTAATCGATATATCTCCGGCTTTTTTTTCTAATCCTATCAGTCATCTTGACTACGCTGACATGCGAAACCCCCAGTTTCTCCCCGATCTGGCGGGTAGTCAGGCCTTCGGCGTATCCCCTGAGGACCTGTTTTTCTCTTAACGTAAACCCGTTATTAAGGATCGTCTCTGCCAAGAATAAGTCGTTCAAACGGTCCCGCAGATCAGGCGATTTCTCATCTTTTAAAAATAAGTCCTCAAAACTATTTTCCCCCTGTCCGACATTCTCCTCAATACTCACCAACTTTGTCTTTACCCTGTTCTTGCGGATATAATTTTTTAGATGAAAATAACACCCTTGTAAGATATAACTGTCTGTTTTATCATCTAAGCGCCCGGTCCGGGAATCTTCCCATAAACGAATCAGGGCTTCCTGATATAGGTCTTCTTCGTTAAAAAAAGTGAACTGATGATTAAGCCTATAAGCTATAGCCTTCAATTTAGAGGATAATTTAGCTGATAAATCATTAAATTCCATATCTTCGCTCCTAAAATAAAAAGGCGGCCCTTACCCTTTATTGGGTATTGGACCGCCTTTAGTCCCTTACAAATAAAAAAACGTTCGCCTTTAGAGCGAACGCCTGCGTTCTTTTACACCTTTGTACTTCTATTATAAATATAGCACTTAATTTTTATTTGTCAAGAAAAAAAAGCGCCCCTTCTTAAATTACAGGAGGGGCGCTTAGTGTAACGGCTTATTCTTTATTACACTACTCCCTGGTCAAGCATAGCATCAGCTACTTTAACAAAACCGGCGATATTCGCGCCTTTAACGTAGTTGATATATTTTCCTTCTTTACCGTACTTAACGCAGGATTCATGGATACTGATCATGATCTGATGTAATTTCTCGTCAACTTCCTCCCTGCTCCAGCCTAACCTCTGGCTATTCTGGGACATTTCAAGGCCGCTGGTAGCAACTCCGCCGGCATTGGCAGCTTTACCAGGGGCATAGAGGATCTTGGCATCCATAAATACTTCAATTGCCTCGGGAGTAGAAGGCATATTCGCGCCTTCACCGATACAAATACAGCCATTCTTAACCAGCTTTTTGGCGTCATTTCCGTCTATTTCATTCTGGGTAGCCGAAGGAAATGCCATATCGCACTTTACGTCCCAGGGTTTCTTTCCGTCAATATATTTGCAACCGTATTTATCCGCGTATTCTTTAATCCTGCCACGGCGGACATTCTTTAATTCCATTACAAACTGAAGTTTCTGCTCACTGATGCCATCCGGGTCATAAATATAACCATTCGAATCGGACAGGGTCACCGGCTTTGCGCCTAACTGAAGTAACTTCTCAATAGTATATTGAGCAACGTTTCCTGAACCGGAGACAGCGCAAATTTTCCCTTCCAGTGATTCTCCACGGGTCTTTAACATCTCCTGGGTAAAATATACACAACCATACCCGGTAGCTTCCGGACGAACCAAGCTACCGCCCCAATTCAAGCCCTTTCCGGTTAAAACTCCGGAAAACTCATTGCGCAGCCTTTTATATTGGCCAAACATAAAACCGATCTCCCGGCCGCCGGTACCGATATCTCCGGCAGGCACGTCAGTATCCGATCCTATATGCCTGAATAATTCAGTCATAAAACTCTGGCAAAATTTCATTACTTCATTATCGGATTTACCTTTGGGGTCAAAATCCGATCCGCCTTTTCCTCCGCCCATAGGTAGCGTGGTCAGGCTGTTTTTAAATACCTGCTCAAAAGCCAGGAATTTAAGTATCCCCAAGTTTACGCTGGGATGAAGTCTAATCCCGCCTTTATAAGGCCCGATAGCGCTGCTCATCTGAATACGAAAACCCCGATTGATCTGAACTTCGCCCTTATCATCTACCCAGGGGACCCTAAAAATTATAACTCTTTCCGGCTCAGTCATTCTTTCTAAAATCTTGGCTTTTTCGTACTTAGGATTCTTCTCAATAAAAGGCATTACTGATTCAGCTACTTCGCTTACTGCCTGGTGAAATTCGGTTTCTCCGGGATTCCTGCGGATAACCTCCTGCATAAACGCTTCAACTTTTTTTGCCATTTGGCGCTCCTTTTTTAAACATTTTTTGCCTATTTTTAAGGCAATCCTTATTAAAAAAATAAAAGACGTCCTTTAAAGTTTCTTAAGACGTCTTTGTCATTAAAACTTACGCGCCCTTGCTAAATTCTAAAAAAGGCCCTGTCTTTTTACTCGCTTATCTTAAAATGCCCAAAATGTTTTGTCAAGCAAAAAATGCCGGCTGGCGTATATTTTTTGCTTGGTGCCGCAAAGACTTTTGCGGCGCAAGCTATCACTACTGGCTAACGCTTTATTTTAGGTAATCTACTATAGCCTGGGCGGATTTTCTTCCCGCGCCCATAGCCGTGATTACGGTTGCCGAACCGGTAACAATATCCCCACCGGCAAATACTCCGGGCATAGAAGTCCGGCCTGAATCATCAGCTTCAATTTCGCCTCTTTTCTTGACCTTTAATCCGGGAGTGGTCCGGCTAAGAATAGGGTTAGGGGTATTACCTATAGCTACCACTACTTGGTCAACATCAATCAAAAATTCTGACCCCTTAATCGGCACCGGGCTTTGCCTGCCTGATGAATCAGGAAGACCCAGTTCCATTTTTAAACACTCTACTTGTTTAACAAAACCATTAGTATCGCCGATATATCTTACAGGATTAGTCAACAAACGAAAATCTATGCCCTCTTCGCGGGCCCGAATAACTTCTTCAACCCTGGCCGGCATTTCTTTTTCTGACCGCCTATAAATTAAATAAACATGCTCCGCGCCTAAGCGAAGCGCGGTGCGGGCCGAATCCATGGCCACGTTACCTCCTCCGACCACAGCTACTTTTTTACCCCTTTTCACCGGCGTATCAAATTCAGGAAATTTATACGCCTTCATCAGGTTTACCCGAGTAAGAAATTCATTAGCCGAATAAATCCCGTTTAAATTCTCACCGGGTAAACCCATAAAATTAGGTAGCCCAGCTCCGGCGCCGATAAACACCGCCTTGAATCCCTCTTTAAATAATTCCTCGATGGTAAGGGCCCTGCCAATCAAAACATTAGTAACGAATTTAACTCCTGATTCTTTCAAAAGTTCAATTTCGCTGGCTACCATATCTTTAGGTAAACGAAATTCCGGAATACCATAAACCAATACCCCGCCTAACCTATGATACCCCTCAAATACTGTGACTAAATAACCTTTTTTAGCTAATTCTGCGGCGCAAGTTAAGCCCGCTGGCCCGGAGCCAACCACTGCTATCTTTATATTTTTTAGCGGATCTGTTTTTGGTTTAGAATGTTTGCCGATTTTACGGTTTTCCAGATCCCAATCAGCTAAAAATCTCTCCAGCCTGCCGATAGAGATAGCATCGCCTGTTTTTTTTACCACACAACAAACCTGACACTGTTCCTCCTGAGGACAGACCCGGCCAGTCATGGCCGGCAAAGAATCATCCCTATGGATAATATCAATTGCTTTTTGAAAATCTTTTTCTTTTAAAGCCTTGATAAAAGCCGGGATCTCAATACGCACCGGACAACCTTCTATACAGGGCTTCTTAACGCACTGGAGGCAGCGCGAAGCCTCCTGGATCGCCTCTTCCTGAGAATAACCTAAAGGAACCTCGTTGAAATTTTTTATTCGCTCTTTAACCGGTTTCTCCCGCATCAAAACAGCTTTTTTCTCGATCGCCATAACTTAACCTTTACAAGATATCTCTTCCTGTTTATAGGTATCCAGCCTTTTCATCAGTTCTTCAAAATCAACCTGATGGCCGTCAAAATCCGGGCCATCCATACAGGTAAACTTGGTCTTGCCTCCGACGCTAACCCTGCAGGCACCGCACATCCCCATACCGCATACCATCGAAGAGTTTAAACTAACGATTGTAGGAATATTGCTGACTTTAGTCATATCGCTAACTGCTTTCATCATAATTGCCGGACCGATTGCAAATACCCTATCTATTTTTTCATCGCTATTCATTAATTCTTTAAGCACATCAGTAACAAAACCTTTTTTACCATAAGAGCCGTCATTAGTAGCTATCAAAAGATCATTTGATACTGAGCGCATCTTATCTTCCCAGAATACATACTCTTTCCCCCGGAAACCAATAATTGAACTGACTTTGTTCCCTGCCTCTTTTAAGCTTCTGGCTAATGGATACACCGGAGCAATACCGATCCCGCCTCCGATAACCACCGTATGGCCATAATTTTCAATTTCCGTAGGATTACCCTGGGGCCCAAGCAAATCTAATAGATTATCCCCGGCTTTCATCTGGGAGAACAAACAAGTAGTCTTGCCCAAAGACTGAAAAACTAAAATAATCGTACCCTTATCGCGGTCAAAATCAGCAATAGTCAGAGGGATACGCTCGCCTTGTTCACGGACACGGACAATCACAAACTGCCCCGCTTTAGCTTTCCTGGCAATTAATGGCGCCTCAACTAAGCAATAATGTATTTGCGGCGCTAAAGAATATTTCTCCAGTATTTTGAACATTTCAATACCCCTAATTTTACCTTTACTATACCTATCCTAAAACAGGAAAAGACGCCCCATAAATGTTCCGGACGTCTCTGTCTGCCCTCTTATAATAATATAAATGCGTTTTTTGTCAATATCTTTATGCCTAATTTTTAGGCAGTCAAAGCAGGGGACACCCTCCCCAGCTAAAGCTAAGGGTGTCCCCATCTCAAAAACTTAGGGGACGTCTCGCCAATCAACTAACGAGAAATCCCTTTTCTATTCTATTTTTTGCAGTGGAGGTGATCGTTGGAGTGATCAGGCCTGAGTTCGTAACCTTCAAGCTTAAGGTAATTCATAGTTAAATTGCTGGGCTCAGACACGAAAAAAACCGGATGGGTGCCTTCTTCTTTAGTGGTTAATTCGCAGTGGGGAGTATCCTTAAGCATGGTAAAAATGCTGGTCTTGGCATTATTATATTTTAACCTTAAGAGCATAATATCATCGGATGTTAATACTCTGTTTTTAGCTTTCTCCTCCAGGATATTATGTTTATGCAAACCTATAGCCATATATAGAGGCTTGAATTTAGTGAAGGTATTATTAATGATAATGAATTCCTCGTTATCCGGATGAGAATTAAGCTCTATCCGGGTGGAATCGGCGCTTAAACCAATGCAAATAAGCTTATGCGATCCGAATTCGGAAGCGGAAGTATAAATAGTATCCACCATCCCGCCGGCAGAGTGATTTTGTAATATCTTTAAGGTAGGCCTTAAGCTGCGGATCAGCTGCCTCTCCTCAAGAAAACACAAGATCTCGTAATTTAGGTTAACTGGTTTAAGTTTTAATATATCCATAGGAATCTTTTAAAGCGACCAGGATAATTTTAACGGATTATTTATTTTTTGCAAGGTTTTTCATACAGGAAAAAATTTTACCTGGCCTCCTGGACGACCTTGGCGAATATCTCCTGGGCTAAAGCCATATTCGGTAAATGGTATTTGCGAACCGAGACCCTTATCCGGGTAGTTGCCCTGGTCATCCGACTTAATCTGATCCAGACATGCGTCGGACCCTGCTCTAGTTCAAGATAACCCTGAGCGATATTCTCATACTTAATATTGCCGTAATTTTTACTTACTGATAAGGCGCTATTCCAGATATTCTCGTAAGGCTTATCCAGATCGGTCTGAATAGTATCCTTACTTACCGCATAACCGCCTACCGCTCCGGCCCCGACTGCCGCCCCAATAAGAATAGGGGCACATCCGAAACTAACCAAACAGAGTATTGCCAAAACACAAACGATGGAATTATTTCTCATTTCAACTCCTTTTTTGAAATTACTTTGCCAAAGCAAAAAACAGCTATTCCTAATATCAATCCCCAAGATAAAATCAAAAACAGCCATCCTTTAATATTCATTTAATCATCTCCAATTGCATCTTTCTTTTTCTCCACGCGGATTTGACCATTAGAGCCAGAATCAGAAATATCACCAACAGGCAAATCCTGGTCCACAAAATAAAGGGACGCTCCTGAATCGATACCCCTTTCATCAAAATCACCGGCAGCCACTCCTGCCAAAACCACATCCCCAAGATAAAGAAAATAAATAAAGGGGTGATATACTTGATTATAAATTTATAAACCCTGGGGATAGACATATCCGCGCCTTTATGTATTTCGTCCCAGGCCTTCTCCATCCCAAAAACCCAGACAAAAAGTATGATCTCGATAGCCGCGAATAAAACCAGAAAGAATGTCCCGCCCCAGAAATCCAATTCGTTAACTACGCCTTTACCCAAGAAAAATATTGCCGGCTGGCAAAGTATAAATGTGGCCGCGGCAAATATAAAAACCGCTTTTTTGCGATTTAAATTAAACTCGTCCTCTAAAAAAGCTACCGCCGGCTGAGCCAGGGAAACCGAAGAAGTTACCCCAGCCAAAAACAAAAGCGAGAACCAAATAAAACCCATTATCTGGGGCAGAGGTAACTTATTTAAAACTAAAGGAGTGGTCACGAACCCTAAATTAAACACCCCGGATTGAGCAATAGCCCGTATATCTGCAGGACCGAAAAAAACAAAAGCCGCAGGTATTATAATGCTTCCGCCTATTATAACCTCAGCTATTTCATTAGTGGTAGCCGCGGTGAGTCCGGAAAGAACCACATCATCTCCTTTAGATAAATAACTGGCATAAGTAAGTATCACTCCTATACCAACGCTTAAAGTAAAGAATATCTGTCCGGCAGCTTCCAGCCAGACCCTGGCTGATTTTAAAGCTGAAAAGTCAGGGTTCCATAAAAAACCGAATCCATTCAAAATGTTCCAGTCAGGTTTAGCCGGATCGGGAGCGCCTAAAGTTACAACCCTGGCCAAAAGCATCAACCCGCAGATAAATAAAAGCGGCATAGCAAATTTACATAATCTTTCTATGCCGCCTTTTATCCCATAATAAATTACCGTGATATTAAGAATAAAGGTAACGAGGAAAAAGAAGTAGGCCGCCCCTAAACCATGAAAATACTGGTTATTCTCCAAACCCTGGAATCCACGCAAGAAACTCTGCATACCAGACTGGCTGGCTATCTGACTGTATTTACCTGTCAAGGCGTAAAAACTATAAGCCAAGGTCCATGATTCTATATAGGTATAATAAATTAATATGACCAAGGGACCAAAGATACCGATAATCCCAAAATATTTGATGAAGCGGTTTTTATTCCAGATACTATGGAATATCCCCGGGGCGCTGCCATGGCCGTATCCTCCGCCGTACCTTCCCAATGTCCATTCGATCCACATCAGCGGGATCCCTAAAAGAAGCAGAGAAACAAAATAGGGGATCATAAACGCTCCTCCGCCGTAACAGGCTGCCTTGGCCGGAAACCTTAAGAAATTACCTAGACCGATAGCGGAACCTGCCACAGCCATAATAATACCTAGGCGCGACCCCCAGCTATCTCTCTTTCTGATTTTTCCCACGCTACACCAACGCTCTTATAGCCTCTTCAGGCACAGGTTTAGGCTTGAAATCTTTCCCCACACAAACCCAGGTAGTCTTTGACTCAACCAAAACAATATCATCTCTGGCGATCTTCTGGATAAAATTTATCGAGGCATTTCCAATCTTTTCAATCCCGGTAGAAATACTAATCTTATCCTGATAGCGGGCCGGAGCCTTATAATTGATTTCAGTATGAGCCACCACAAAATAAGTATGCCTATTTGCTAAATCCTTTAATGCCACTCCTTTATCCAGACAATACTCAGCCCTGCCCTCCTCAAAGAATTTCAGGTAATTAGCGTAATAGACCACTCCGCCGCAATCTGTATCGTGATAGTATATCTTCTTTTCAATAAAACAATCTTTCATATTGCTCTGAACAGAAAAAACTATTTATTTTGCTCATTGCCTTTTTCGATCTTCTTCATTGGATCAGGCAATCCTTCCAGCATCGTAAAGACCCTTTTGGCAATAATCTCTTTGCCATAAATACTCGGGGAGGAAACTTCTATTTCTGTCTTACCGACCGCAATCTCTTTAAAAAACAAACCCACTGGTGTAGTATCCTCGCTTGATAAATAAATAGCGATCATCCGCTTTTTATTATCCTTAGCGTAAATATAAACCCCGATTTCCTTTAATATATCCTGCGTTTTAGCGTAACAAACCGGATAATCCAAGCTAAAAACCATACTGATCGCTTCAGCGCGCTGCCTCTCTAGTTCAACTGTCGAAAGCCCCAAGAATCTTTTAGGATAGTTTACTAAAGAAGAACATCCCCCGGCAAAAAACAAAAGGCTCAAAGCGCTTACTAGACTGATTTTAGACTTTAAACTTTTAACTTTAAACTTGATCATAATCCCCTCCCCTATTCATTAATTACCTCCCAGACCTTATCTAGACACCTACGGGTTTCCTCTTCGCCTCTTTTAGCGAACTCTTCAGCCTTGTGCAATTCTAACCAATGCATCCCCGAAGTATCCGGATGTAGAACTATATCCGCAAGATTACCTTCCTGTTCCGCCACTGTCGATTGCAATATTTCAAAACTACTGAAAATAATATCCAAAATATTGGACTTAAACTTCTCTTTAAAATATTCACCCAGATTAAACCACTGCTTTTTATCCGCACCCTTGCTGTTAATGACCATTTCCTTTATTTTCTCATACTGTTTAAGTATGTCCTGGCGCGATGGAGTAACATTAACCGCGATTATCTTTTTCACCCCCATCTCAAATAAAGGCTCGGTCGGCAAAGGATGGACCACCCCGCCGTCATATAAAGCATCTTCCTTTATCCGGAAGGGCTTAAATACCCCGGGCATGGAACAGCTGGCCATGATCGCATCTGCCAAAAGCCCTTTATCCAATACCCTAGGTTCCTTCATTTTAATATCGCTGGCAATAATCTTCAAGGGAATTTTTAAATCATAAAACGTCTTTTCCTGAAAATATTTCTTGATTAAACTATAAAGCCGGTTACCCTTAATAAAACCCAAACGGGGGAATGTAAAATCCAACATGCCGAATATCCACCTAGGGGCCTTTAATTCCCGGGCAATATCCAAGATTTCTGCGCTTGATTTACCCAAGGCCCATAATCCGGCAACAAACGCGCCCATGCTCGAGCCGGTAATAACATCTATGGGGATCTTTTCCTCTTCAATTACTTTTAATACTCCGATATGACAGAATCCATAGGCCACGCCGATCCCCAAAGCTAATCCCACCATACAATCACCTTCCTGGCGGGATATCCTGCGGATAGTCTTGGCATACTCGCAGGCAGGCTTATCCAGAAATAACCTTGCCGGTTCCTTGTATTCTATGCGGGGCAGGACAGCAAAAATATTGCTACCCAGTAATTTCATTTCTTCAGGATAGCTTAATCTTCCTGATTTATATTCATTTATAATGACTTTTATCTTGGAAGGGGAAAAGAAAAAATAGTTTTTCATCTTCTGGATGAGCCTACGAGTTCTCTTTAAGTCGGCCAGATCCGGACTGGTCAATAAGTGAATTATGTCTGATTGGTTTAAAATACCGAAAATTGAATCATCCATATAAGAAGGAAGGTCTAAAACTATATAATGGTAATCATTGACCAATGAACTTAAAATACCCAAAAGCATCCTGACATAAGATTTATCCTTAGGCCGGTAATTAAAAAATATGATATCGATATCAAATCTATCCTTAAAAATAAATTCTTTTACTTTGTTCATATCCGCAGCTTTGTTGGAAAGGTCAAAAACTTT
This sequence comes from Candidatus Omnitrophota bacterium, assembly GCA_018825985.1. GTDB lineage: Bacteria > Omnitrophota > Gorgyraeia > Gygaellales > Profunditerraquicolaceae > JAHKAP01. The sequence goes on along the minus strand of JAHKAP010000052.1, from coordinate 23,907 downwards.
ATACCCGGATTCCATTCCCAACCTTCTGGGCATGCTGTGGGTCTTAATTTTCGGGCAGATATCCAGTATAACTACCGATTTATGGGTTTCTTTTTTCAGGCCGAAGCCTAAGTTTGCCGCGTAGATAGTCTTTCCTGCCCTGGGATAAGAACTAAAGACGGAAATGATCGTGCTTTCAAATATCTTCTTAGCATGGATATCTTTGCGCTTTAGCCTGCGGGATAAAGTCCGGCTCAAGTCAATGGCCAAAGAGGATATTTTTTTGAGAAGGAAATCAAATTCTTCTTTGTTTATAACTAAAAGTAGGCAGTCATTAATAGCCTTGGCGCTGACAGAATGGGGTTCTCCGGTAAGCAAAGAAATTATCCCGAAATATTTACCCCGGTGAAGATATTCAAGTATTGTTTCTTTCCCCTGGAAATCCAAGGCCGAGATCACTACCCTGCCAAAAACAATGCAATAAAACGCCGAAGGATTGGTTCCCTCTTTGTATATAACCTGCCCCTTACGGTATTCAACTAAACTCGAACTTTCTTTAATAAGAATGAGCTCTTTAGTGGATAGGCCTACGAACAGGGGTATCTCTTTTAAAATCAGTTCTTTTTTAAATGTCTTCATTGCTCAAGTATCCCGGTTTTGCAAACCAGGGAAAAAATTCTTGCGCTCTCTCTGACCGTGCGCCTGAAATCAGAATAATCTACTCCGATTAAACCGAAGCGGGGACCAAAACCTTTGTCCCATTCAAAATTATCCAAAAGGGACCAATAGATATAACCTGAAATCCTTACTCCTTTGGCTAAGGCAATGCCTATACTTTTCAGGTGCTGATTAATAAAATTCCATCTTAGAGCATCATCCATAGTACAAATTCCATTCTCCAGGATTATCACCGGAAGATCGTAAATTTTGAGCCTTAATAAAAGGTCGACTAATCCTTCAGGGTAAATATCCCAACCTAAGGAATTCTTAAGAAGAGAACTATGGTTGTCCTGGCAGATCCGGGTCAATACGTTATTCAGCGACCAACTGGAAGTCTCAACCAGGCTACGGGTATAATAGTTTACCCCGATGAAATCCATGGTTTTAGACTTTGCCAACTTGTTTAGAAAATCGAAGTTAAATGATTTATCCCGCAGATAAACCGCCAATCTGTTCCTAAAGTTATTTTTGCAGGGAACAAAAGCCTGCATATTCTTGGCGATGCCAACCTCAGGCTTAGGCAATCCCTTATTTCTATAAATTACCTGGATCAATTTATAAGCTTGGGTATGCGCGGAAATAAGATTAGCGGTAACTCTTCTGGCTTTTAAAAAAGATTTTTCCTGCGGGGGCCAGGCGCCGATAACATAAGAATAATAAACGTAAACCATAGGCTCATTAATAGTCACCCAATATTTAACCAAATCGGCGAATTCTTCCACTACCCTGCGGACATAATTTAAGTAGTGCCCTTGAGATCCCGGATTCTCCCAGCCGCCTAATTTACTGAACCAAAGAGGATTGGTAAAATGATGGAGACTAACTATAGGCTCCAGGCCCCGTTCTTTTAACGCCTGGATAACATTCCGATAATGCGTAAGCTCTTCGCGAGAAATTGCGCCGCTGGAAGGAAATATACGGCTCCATTCGATTGAAAAACGATGGCAATTATGATTGAGGGACCGGGCCAGATCAAAGTCTTCTTTAAAAAGCTGGTAATGCCGGCAGGCGCTCCCGGAGGTTTCTTTCAAATTTGCGGACCTCTCCCACTTCCACCAATCATTATTTCTATTTTCGCCTTCGACTTGATGGGCAGAAGTGGCCGCGCCCCATAAAAAACCCTGAGGGAAAACAATCATAGTGGCTATTATACCACCCGTAAATAGAAAATCCCAACAAAAATGTTGGGATTATTCTAAAAACTCGGAAATTTAGCAGCCGATAAAGGCGGGTCTATTAAAATATCCTCGCCCCTTTCGGCAACCCAGCCGCCATCCCCACCTCTACTATCGGCAGGATTAGGCCTGTGGCTTTGCCCCGCCTACGCCAGACTGTTTACACGTTTGGCTTAAGTGGGCCCTGCGATAAATCCGCAGGGGCCCCCTGGTTTCCCAGAGTTTGCCTTTATCGGCTATTAAAGAATAGCATAAGGCTATATATTTTTCAAGACCAGCTTATCTTTTCTGGCTTGATGCAGAAGAAGCTGATAGAGTTTCCGCTGTTACAGCTGAAGCTTGATTAAGGTTCTGGTTTAATACTGACCAGGTCTTAGGACCAACCTTACCGTCAACCTTAAGATTATTGGCTTTCTGAAATTCTTCAATCGCCTTTTTGGTCATCGGACCAACCTTACCGTCAACCTTACCTATATAATAACCAGAGTTCTTTAAGGCTGTCTGGATCTCGTGAATTGTAGGCCTATAAGGTCCTGCCGGGGGTAACGGTTCCAGCCTTACCTCTGATTGCGGCGCTACCGCTGTTTGAGGCTGTAAACCCGCAGAAGCCGCCTTTTGGGATTGAAACATTATAGCCTCCGGCTTCATCTCCGTGGCAACCTGGGCCTCAGTCTTAAGCCTGCTTAAATCCTCGGGCGCCATAGGCTGCTGCATCTGTTCCAGGGCCTCCTGTTTCTTGCCGCAACCAGCCAAGACCACAACCACCGCTAAAATTAATATTATAAAACCAAATCTCCTCATCTATTGTTCCTCCTTTCTTGAAATCATTGTATTACTTCTTAGTAAAAAATCAAATGAAATATTAAAGCTTTCGTAAATCCGGATATTTGAGCCCAATGGCTAAAAATGAGGCCAGACAAATAGCCCCTCCCAGCATCACGGCAAAAGGGGCGCCGGTCTTAGAAGCCAGGCTTCCGGAAATTAAATTACCGAAAGGCATCATTCCGGCAAAAGTAAACATGTATACGCTCATTACCCTTCCGCGGAATTCATCTTTAACCCTAATCTGCAATATGGTATTAACCAGGGCGAATAAACTAACATTTCCCCAACCCATCAGGATTAGGCTTATGATTGAAAATAAATAATTGCGGGAAAAAGAAAATGTTATTAAAAAAATCGAGAATACTATTGACGATATTATTAATAAATTGCCCTTATATTTAAAGTCTCCCAGCCTGGCCAGGGCTAAAGACGCGATTACCGCGCCTATACCGGCAGATGACATTAAAATACCCAAGCCCTTAACCCCGACTTTTAAAATATCATTGGCAAATATCGGCATCAGGATAACATAAGACGTCCCGAATAGACTCATCACCCCTATCATTACCACTAATATTAATATCAGGCGATTATCCCGGATAAACAGCAATCCTTCTTTTAAATCCGCGATAGCTGAGCCACCCTTGCCATTAGCGCTTTTGACGTAGGTTAAATTAATAAATAAAAGGGCGATAATAGCCGCTATGAAACTTAGGGCGTTAATATAAAAACACCCGCTCATCCCGATACTGGCTACAAATATACCGGCTAAGGCCGGTCCTATTATCCGGCTGGAATTAAAGGCCGCGGAGTTTAAAGCAATAGCGTTCATTAAATGTTTTTTCCCTACCAAATCCACGACCATTGCCTGGCGGCTGGGCGCGTCAAAAGCCATGGTCATCCCATTTAAAAGTGCGATAAGCATTATCTGCCAAGTGGTGATCAATTTCATCTGGGTAAGAACGGCCAAAATAAAAGCCAGAGCCATAAAAACTGTCTGGGTAAATAAAAGCACATTGCGTTTATTCATCCTGTCGGCGACTACTCCACCGAATAAAGAAAACAGAAATACCGGAATCGAGTTTAAAAAACCAATCAACCCTAATAAAAAAGCTGAATTAGTCAGTTGAAAAACCAACCAGCTCAAAGCTACTGATTGGATCCAGGTTCCGGTAAAGGAAATAAACATCCCGCTTCCGTATAAGCGGTAATTCCGGATAGAGAGCGAGGAGAACATCTTTTAATCGGTAAGTTTTTGCCTGATTAAATCGCTGACTAATTTATTATCGCAGGCCCCGGCGGCTTTAGACATTACTTCCTTCATTACCTTGCCCATGTCTTTCATGCCCGCGGCGCCGGTTAAAGAAATAGCTTCTTCAATGAGCTTTTTAACTTCATCCGGGCCTAATTCTTTGGGTAAATAGCTTTTCAGGATCTCCATTTCTTTTGCTTCTTTGTCGACCAGGTCAAGCCTCGATCCTTTAGTAAACTGCTCGATGGAGTCCTGGTGCTGTTTAATCAGTTTCCTGATCACAGACATACAATCAGCGTCATCCAGTTTATTCTTCTTCTTTTCCAGGACCAGATTCATAAATTGGGCCCGCAAGAAACTCAAGATTCCGCTTCTTAAACTATCTTTATTTTTCATTGCCTCTTTATAATCAGTGAGTATCTTTTCTTCAAGCATCGGCAACCTCCGTTTAGAATATAACTATCTCCCTAAATTCCTTGAATCTTTTTTTCAATTGTTCAAAATTAATCCTGGAGGTTCTCTCCACCCCAAAACCCTCAACATTAAAAGAAGCGGCAACAGTCCCGTAACAAATAGCTTTTTTAAAAGACTCTTTATCTTTTTTTCCAGACCTAGCAAGATACCCCATAAATCCGCCGGCAAACGTATCGCCGGCCCCGGTAGGATCAATAACCCTGCTAAGCGGATAAGCAGGCAGGCTAAAAATAAATTTGTCATTATAAAGCAAAACCCCGTGCTCGCCTTTTTTAATTAAGACTGTCTTCGGGCCTAAAGAACGCAATCTCTTGGCAGCTTTGATCAAGTTAGTCTCGCCGGATAAACTCCTGGCCTCGGCATCATTAGCCACATAGATATCCACCTTCTTTAGCAGGCGAAGCAAAGAAGCGCGCTTAGTATCTATCCAATAGTTCATGCTATCCACCGCCACGAACCGAGGGGAATCCATCCCCTCCAATAAATTCATTTGGGTATCCGGGTCAATATTGGCTAAAAATATGTTCCCGATCTTCCTGTCTTTGAGGCTGATTTTAGGACTAAAATCCGAAAGCACTCCTAAATGGGTATTCAACGTAACAGCGCTATTTAAATCTCCTTCGTATTTACCCTCCCAATGAAAAGTATTGCCGGCGCTTTGAACAAGAGAGTCAAAAGCAATCCCTTTACCTTTTAAAAATTTCAAATGCTGCGCGGGAAAATCTTCACCCACCACCGCCACTAAATGTATATCGGTAAAAAGACGGGCCGACATAGAAAAATGCACAGCTGAACCGCCCAACATCTTCTTACGCAGTCCAAACGGGGTTTTTACGGTATCTAAGGCAACTGTCCCTAATACTAACAGGCTCATCTTATATAAATAATAATATTAATAAAGCAACGATTATACAATAATATCCAAAATAATGGAATTTGGCGTTTAAAATTATCCTACGCAATAATAAAAGGGCAATTATACCGGCAAGAAAACTAAAAATAAATCCGGCAATGAGATTACTGACATGGCCCTGAAAACTTAGGGATATATCTTTAACCTCTAATAAGGCCGCGCCTAAAATCACCGGTATCGAGGCTAAGAATGAAAAACGGAAAACAACATCCGGGCTTAAGCCGCGGAATAATAGCGTAGATATGGTAATCCCGGAACGGGAGATCCCGGGAATTATTGCTATTGCCTGGGTAAAACCTAGAATCAAAGCATCTTTAAAATTTAAATCCTCTCTTCCATGGCCCCTGATCTTTTTGGTCAAGATAAGGATTATCCCTGTCGCTAATAGCCCCAATACGGAGTACTCAGGCCCAGAAAACAGGCTCTTGAAAAAATCCTTGCCTGATATTCCGATAGCGCCGGTAATAACCGTAACTAGAAGGATGAGTAATACTAATTTAAAATTCCGGAATAATTTAATTATATCCTTATATAAAAAAACCAAAATGGCCAATACGGTCCCTAAATGCAGGACTACCGATAAAACCAATTCCTCACCTGGCAGCCCTAAAATCCGCTGCATAATTACCAGATGGCCAGAACTACTTACCGGCAAGAATTCAGTAAGCCCCTGGGTTATGCCTAATATGATATATTTTATCATTGGTGCTTCCTTAAAAAATCGCACAGATATCCGGATAAGGGTATATCCAGACTGATTATTTTAGCGCTTACCGGATGGGGAAAACTTATTGCCTTAGACTGAAGGCATAGATGTTTTGACCTTAAGGCAAAATCTTTCCGGAAAGCGAATTTATCATCACCGACAACCGGATGGCCGATCTGCTTAAAATGTATCCTGATCTGATTCGTCCTTCCTGTCAAAGGACTGACTTCAACTACGCTGAAATCTTTTTTACGCTGGCAAACCTTATACCCAGTAAGGGCGTTTTCTCCTCCAATCCGGTTTTTAATTTCTCCTTCGTCTCTAAACGGATTACCCTGGACAAAAGCGACATAGGACTTACGAACCTTTTGTTGGTGAAACAGCCCCATCATCTTTTGCTGGGTGGATTTACCTTTGGCATAAATGATTAATCCGGAAGTCTCTCTATCCAGGCGATGGCAGGGATGAAGCTTAAATCCACCGCCCCTTTTATCCATTTCTTCATTTAATATACTGGTTAAAGTCCTGACTTCAGCCTTAGGCGTAGGTATGGTTAAAAGTCCCGATGGCTTATCAACGATCAGGAGCCAATCATCCTCATAAACTACCGGGATATTGCTGAGCTTATATTTAAAATAATCCTCCATTAGAATATTTTAAGCATTTTATCAATGGCCTTGATCGCCCGACACCTTATGTCTGCGGATACCCTGACCTCTTCTTTTAACTCCTGCAAGGACCAAAGAATCTTCTCCTGGGTAGTGCGTTTCATATTCGGGCAGACTGCCCGCTCAGAAGCCGGATAAAATTCCTTATCCAGATTATCCCGCTTTAAGCGATAAATTATTCCTACTTCAGTTCCCACGATAATCTCTTTTGCAGAAGTCTCTTTAGCGAATTGACCCATCTTACTGGTGGATAATGCCGCATCCGCCATAGCTACTACCTCCGGCAGACATTCAGGATGGACTATAACTTTAGCTTTAGGGTGGAATTTTTTTTCTTTTTTTATATCTTCCGGCAGGATCTGCACGTGGGTAGGACAAAATCCATTCCAAGAGATAAGTTTTCTGCCTGTTTTTTTGGAAACATAATCCGCCAGGTATTTATCCGGGATAAAAATTATCTCTTTGGCGTCTTTAAAAGCATTGACCACTGCCACGGCATTGGTCGAAGTGCAGCAGACATCTAGCTCTGCCTTGACTTCCGCCGAGGTATTTACGTAGCCCACAACAATGGCCCGAGGATGCTCTTTTCTTAAGTTTCTTACGTCTTCGGCCGTGATCATGTTTGCCATCGGGCATCCGGCAGACGTATCCGGCATAATGATCTTTTTATCAGGGCAAAGGATCGACGCGGTCTCAGCCATAAAATACACTCCGCAAAAAATAATTACCTTGGCATCAATTTTAGCGGCTATCCGACTCAGTTCCAAAGAATCCCCCCGGTAATCAGCCACGTCCTGGACTTCCGGCAGCTGGTAATTATGAGCCAGGATGACGGCAGCGCGTTTTTTCTTTAATTCTTTAATCTTTCCTTCCAAGCCAAACTTGAATAATTTTCTAAACATCTAAACTCCTTTATCTAAATCCAAGGTTCGGATTTCTGGTGATTATACCTTAATCCACAGCCGCAGGCAATCTTCTTTTTACCGGCAGAGGGTAACATCCCCGGCAGTAAACCTATGGATCAAACCTGGATTATCCCTCACCAATAAAGCCCCATCAACATCGATATCCACCGCCACTCCTTCAATATGCTTTTTATGAAAATTTACCTTTACCCTTTTACCCAGGGTAATATTAAAATCGCGCCATTTCTTAAGGACCGGCCTCGGGCCCTCTTTCTGGAATACAAGATAATTATCCTCGATCCGGCGCAGTATCTCCTGAAGCAGGCTTAAGCGGTTTATTTCTTCTTTCTTCTGCTCCTTTAAAGAGGTAGCGCCCAGAACAATGCCGGCCTTATCATTATTCACATTCAGGCCAATCCCAATAACCAGAAAACGCACTTCATCCATTTCAGCGTCTAATTCAGTTAATATCCCGCCGACTTTCTTATTCTGGATCAGGATATCATTTGGCCATTTTATCTGAGGCTCCAACTCAGTCGTCTCTTTAATTGCCTCACATATAGATACAGCCGCCATTAGAGTAAATATAGAGGCCTCGGATGGCAGGATCTTAGGTTTCAAAATCAAAGAAAAATATAAACCTTTATATTTAGGCGATGACCAAAACCTGCCTAATCTTCCCCTGCCTTTAGTCTGAGTCTCAGCCAGTACTAAAGCCCCTTCGCAGGCGCCTTTAGTAACCCACTGCATTGCCACGTCCATCGTAGAAACTACTTTTTGGAAATAATAAACCTTACGCCCGATAAATTTAGTATGCAATTGATGGGTGACACCTGCTGAGGATAATCTCTCCGGGTGAGCACCTGATATATCCTGTTTCAACTTTAGGAAATCCAGAATTTTATCTTGCATTTTTATTTAGAAATGCACTTCCATGGCGTGGGTGGGACAAGCCTTGATGCAGACTTCACAGGCAATGCATTTTGTGTCGTAGAAATTAACCTTGCGGGTGATCAGATCAACCGCCAGGGCCTGAGTAGGACAAATAGGAACACATACGCCGCAATGGGTGCACTTAGTTTCATTACGAATGATGTCCTCGCTTAAAGGCTGAATCTTTACCCCTGAGGACTCGAGATATTTTATCCCTTTCTGGTAATCTTCGTCTTTTCCTTTAAGCTCTAAAACCATCAGCCCCTCCTCCTGAGGAGTAACATAAGCCTTGAGGATATTGAATTCCAGGTTAAAATCCCTGATTAATTTGTAAACTATCGGCTTATCCACCAGCCGTTGGGGAAAATGTAAAACTATGCGTTTAGTAATCATACTGAAACCACCTCTTTTACCTGCGGGACTTCCTGTTTTAAGGCCCGCTCAATTCCCATTTTTAAAGTCATCTGGCTCATCGGACAACAGCCGCAGGAACCGGTGAGCTTCACCTTAACTATCCCATCATCAGAAACATCCACTAATTCTACATTTCCTCCGTCCATGGCCAGCATACCTCTTACTTTATCCAAAGCCTTTTCTATTTGCGCCCTATCCATAGTAAGCCTCCATTGTAAACTCAGTTAATCCAATTATTTAATGAGCCGTTCTTTCAACGGTTTAAAGCTATATCCGGATTCAACTCCAGGCAAAGGCGCTACTGGATCGCTCAATAGAAAATCACCTTTTTTTATCCAGGATTTTAATTCTTCGGCGATCTCTTTAGCCTTAGAATAACTGGAGAGCGCTCCTGTTGATATTTCTTTGCCCTGAAGATTAATCTTACCGGACTTCAGCTGTTTATAATTAACCTCTCCTAATGTCCCAGGCATGCCTTGCGGGTAAGCCTGGGAATAATCGATTATATAAGCGTAAATCTCTTCGTCCTTAACCGCGCAAAACTGAGCGATCTCCTCATTTAATACCGGAATAGGCACGCCGATTCCTACGCTTAATGTTACTCCATACCCCAACATACTGGTGCCCCTGAGCCACTGGGATTCCATCTGTTTCAGGTCTCCGATAACCGCCAGAGTTCCGCCTGGCGCAAAAGGCACCCCATTATCCTTTCTCTTAACATTAGGATTATGCTGAGTCCCCTGCCAGGCTACATAACCAATTCCACCGCCTAAGAATATCCGGGTGCCAATACCAATAGTCTTATAATAAGGATCATTTAAAAGCGGTGATAATTGCCCGGCAGAACAATAATTGGCATTCCCGCAATTAGGCTTGAGCACCCCCATATAGGTATATAAAATCCTATCCGAAAGGTTGACCGCCACATTATAATTCTGATAACAGTTACGTAAGTTAAAAAGCACTGCTTCATTCAGATCTTTTAAGGATATATAGGTGTCCAGTTTCTTGCGGGGATAACAATCTGTTCCGTAAGCTGTCGCCTCCAGGCGAATATCTTTTCCTTCCAACAGTTCCTGGATAACATGCCCTCCGCCGTAACGGAACTCACCCGGATAAACCTTATTTAACGGATCATCATCCGGAAGAGCCGTAGCCCCTAAATAAATATCCATAGCCGCGAATCCGGTATAAACCGGAACATCATTCAGCCGGCAGGCGCCACCCCCGATCTTTATCTTTGGCTTAGAATGGCCGATATTAAAATAAGCCCCGGAAGAGCACATCGGGCCGAAAGTACCGGTTGTGACTACATCCACCTCCTGGGCTGCTTTTTTTAAGCCTTTTTTCTCCACCAGATCAATAATCTCTTCGGCGGTTACCACTACTACTTCGCCTTTTTTGATCTTCTGGTTAATCTCAGCAATCGTCTTCATAACCTATTTACCTCCGTGAACACAATTTTTTAACCATAATGCACCTACCTCGCCGGCTGGCAGGCGATCGGTGAAATCCAGCGATAGCGGGAATAAAACCCTTTTTATTTCATTAAATTATACCAAAGTAATACTCTTTAGGCAAATAAATACGCTTGGAAAAACACCCCCTACCGCCTAAAACAGTATCTTTTCATCATAAGCGAATTAACCACAACTGAAACTGAGCTGAAAGTCATGGCCAGGGCGGCAACTACAGGATTAAGCAAGATTTTAAAAAACGGATATAGCAGGCCTGCGGCTACAGGTATGCTTATGCTGTTATAAAAGAAAGCCCAGAAAAGATTCTGCCGAATCTTTCTTAAGGTATACCGAGATAAGTCAATAGCCAGGATCACGCCCAACAAATCATCCCTGATCAATACAATATCCGCCGATTCCATGGCTATATCCGTTCCCGCACCTATTGCGATGCCTACATCAGCCTGGGCTAATGCCGGAGCGTCATTTATCCCGTCTCCCACCATAACCACCGTCGAACCTTTAGCCTGAATATTCTTTATCTCTTGAACCTTGTCCTGCGGCAGAACTTCAGCCAAAACTCTTTCTATGCCTGCGGCCTTCGCGATCGCTTTGGCTGTAGCCAGATTATCTCCGCTGATCATTATGACTTCTTTGCCCATTTTATTTAACACCTCTACCGTAGATTTAGCTGTTTCTTTTAAGGTATCTGCGAAAGCCAGTATCCCCAAAATTTCGTTTTTATACCCGGCCATCATCACAGTCTTACCCTGGGCTTCTAATGCCGCTAATTTATCTTCTAAATTAGAATAATCAATCTTTCTTTCGCCGAACAACCTCCGATTCCCTAAAATTATTACCTCTGAATTAAACCTGGCAATCACCCCTTTCCCGGCCAGGGAATTAAACAAATCCGGGTCAGGAATATCTAAATCTTCTTTCTTGACCTCAGCCATAATAGCCTCGGCCAAAGGATGCTCGGAACGTTTCTCGGCTATGGCCGCGTATTTCAAAACTTCCCGTCTATCTTTAGCTCTCATTAATACTACATCGGTCAAAGACGGCCTTCCTTCGGTCAGGGTCCCGGTTTTATCAAAAACAACCACCCCGGATTTATGGGTAATCTCAAGACTGGAGGCGTTCTTAATAAGTATGCCGTTGTTCGCTCCTATACCTGTTCCCATCATCACAGCCGTAGGAGTAGCCAGCCCCAAGGCGCAAGGGCAAGCGATGATTAATACCGAGATAAAATTACTTAAGGCCAAATCAGGGTTTTTCCCCAGAAAAAACCAGATCATAAACGTCAGCGCACCTATCAATAAAACAGCCGGCACAAAAAAACCCGAAATTTTATCTGCCAGCTTCTGGATAGGGGCCTTAGACCCCTGGGCCTCTTCCACTAATTTAATGATCTGGGCCAGAATGGTATCTTTACCTATTTTTTCGGCCTGAAATTTAAAGGAGCCGGATTTATTTATTGTCCCCCCGATAACCATGGAATTGATGGTCTTCTCTATTGGCAAGCTCTCTCCGGTCACCATTGACTCATCTACGCTGGAATAACCGTGCATAACCTTACCGTCCACCGGTATGCTCTGGCCGGGTTTAACAATAATAATATCCCCAATTACTAAATCTTCCACGGCAACCTCTTGCTCCTTATCCTCACGGATAACCAAAGCTGTTTTGGGCCTTAATCCCCAGAGTCGCCTGATAGCCTGAGAAGTCTTTCTCTTGGTCGCTGCTTCAAGGTATTTACCCAATAAAATAAAAGTAAGCAAAAAAGCGGCTGACTCATAATAAAGATTAGCGCCTCCAAAAAGACTTGCCCATAAACTATAAAAATAGGCGCTGCCTACCCCCAAAGCTACCAGGGTATCCATATTCGCCTGTTTGTTTTTAAAAACCACGGTTATCCCCCGGATAAAAAACTGATAGCCACAGACCAATACCGCAGTAGATAAGACAAACTGGGGCATAACCATTTGTGTATGCTTTATCATTGATATAACCATCAGGATGGATGAAAGGATCAGAGCGATGATGAATTTCGTCCTTAAAGCCTTAACTTCTTTATCCCGGGACTCTTTTTCCGCATCCATTGTCCCGGGAACAGCGGCCTTATACCCGCTGTGCTCAACTATCCGGATAAAATCCTGGACATTTAACCTATCGGGATCAAACTCAATATATGCCTTTTCTGAAGCGAAATTAACCCGGGAACCAATTACGCCGGCAACTTTTTTCAATGACTGTTCAATATTTAAAGCGCAGGAGGCGCAATGCATCCCGGAAATATCCAGCACTATTTTATTATTCATCTTCACCTGTTTTCTGCCTGCTTTTTGCCTTTGACTAAAAAAACCAGGGAAATTATAACCAAAACTATACTGATGACCTGGGATATGGTCAGATTATTGAGAACAAAAAAGTTTTTTTCGTAATAACGAAAGCTTTCGATTACAAACCTAAATAAGGAATAAAGCAGGATAAAAACCCAGAATAAAAATCCGTCAAAACTTTTCTTCTTCTCCAAAACCAGGAGTATACAAAATATCGCCAGGCCAGCCAGGGCAGAATAGATCTGGGTCGGGATCACCGGCAATGAACATCTTGCTGCCGGGGATATCAGGCCATCAAAGACCTGTTGGGAAAAAGCCGGAGGATTATCCCGCGCCGGAAAACTAATCCCCCACTTTTCGGAAATCAAACCATAACAGCACCCGTTCAAAAAACATCCGATCCTGCCAAAAACTTCTCCCAAGGCTAATGCCGGGCTTAGAATATCCGCTGTTTTCCAGAAAGATAGTTTATTCTTTTTTAAAAACCAAACGCTGGCAAAAAAAGCCAGGATCAATCCGCCGTAGAAAACCAGGCCGCCTTCCCAAACCTTTAAAATACCAATTAGGTCAGACCTGTAATAATCCCAGTTTAGTATAACGAATAATGCCCTCGCGCCCAGGATTGCAGAAAAAAGAATAAGAAAAACCAGATCCAGAATTTTGTTTTTATTCAGACCCTGCTTCCGGGCTCTTTTTTCAATTAAATACATCCCGGATAAAAATGCCAGGGCCAGCATTAACCCGTAAGAATAAATATTTATTGGGCCTAAATTAAAGAGTATCCTAAGCATAATCTATCCTTTAAAAACTTAAGGCTTTTTTAGGGCAGGCTGCGACGCAGGTGCCGCATTTTAGGCAATCAAAATCTTTTACTTCCCGGATGCCTGTTTTTTTGAATTTATAAGGCTCGATCTGTATGGGGCAAACTTTAGCGCAGGCCTTACATTCGTTACAATCCTGGGAATTTATCATGAGGCTAAATTTATTCCTGCCGGCTAAATTGGCAATCGTGCCCACAGGGCAAAACGAGCACCAGCTGCGCTGATGGAAAAATAGCGCCAAACCAACACCCAAAACAGTTGTGGAAGTCATCATAATCACAAAAAACATACCTATATTAATAGGGTTTGGCCAGCGGTAAAACAGGTTAACCACCATTACCGCCATCAGAAATAATAACACCCCCAAACGAAAATAGATATTCTTAAATAGGGCCGGTATCTTTCTTTGCGGACTCAAGGACTTAAACCAGGCGTCATAAAAACTTCCCCTGGGGCAATACCAGTCGCAGAATTTCCTGCCTTTAAACAACCCTATACCTATCCCTAAGATCATGCATAGAGGTATAAAAAATCCCAGAATAGGGTAAATCCAGCCAAAAATAAATACTGCCATAAAAACTGCAGCCATAAAAAATTGCCTGGCCCTTCTAATTTTTATCATCGCTGAATTTATGCTGATTAAGATAACTGAACGCCGACAAGCAGGATTTCGCCCCTTCGCCACAGGCAATGATTATCTGCTTACCCTGGATATCAGTTACATCGCCGGCTGCAAAGATGCCGGGGAGGTTAGTCTCATTATTGCAATTTACTTTTATTTCTCCAATCGCGTTTTTCTCTGCATCAGGCGCGAACTCGGAATTTGGTTTTAACCCTACCTCCACAAAAACACCATCTAAGGATATACTCTTCTCTTCATCTTGGGCTTTTATCTTGATCCCGCTTACGAATTTATCCCCGGTGATAGCGATAACTCTGGCCTGATTGAATAAAATTACATTGTTTGCCTGGATGACCTTTTCCCGCATTATCGCGTCTGCGCCTAAAGATATTGTATTATTGATAACGTATACTTTTTTTGCGATACGGGCTAATTGTAGAACCGCATCCAGAGCAGAATTTCCTCCGCCGATAACAGCCACATCCTTTCCGGAGAATAAAGGGCCGTCACAGGTAGCGCAAAAGGTGAGCCCTCTATTTTTAAATTCCTTTTCTCCGGGAACACCTAATTCTTTTGACCTTTTTCCAGAAGCTATAATCACGGTCCTGGCTTCATATTCAGCCTTATTGGTCTTAAGATATACTACATCTCGGACCTTATTGAGGCTTTCGACTTCTTCGCCCTCTTTTAAATGAATCGCATATTTACGGATATGCTCTTCGAATTTAGCCACTAAATCCAAGCCGCTGATAAATTGATAACCGGTATAATTTTCTATATCACCGCTCCAGGCTGTCTGTCCGCCTACATCCTTGGTAATGATCAGGGTATCCATCTTCTTGCGGGCAGCGTAAATCCCGGCGGTGATCCCGGCAGGTCCGGCGCCTATGATAATCAAATCATACATAAAATCGCCTATATGCCTAATAATTCCTTGATTCTTTCTTTGTCAAATCCGATAATTATTTCGCCTTCGATATCCAGGACCGGAACGCCCATCTGGCCTGATTTCTTAATCATCTCCTCGGCTTTCTCCTGGTCTACGGAAACATCGTGATGCTCAAATGAAATATTATTGTCTTTTAAAAATTGCTTTACCCTGATGCAGTAAGGACAGGTAGGGGTACTGTAAACCGTGATTTTTTTATTCATCGATAACCTCTATATTTTAAGGGTTTGTTTAATTTCAACCAGCAGAACCAGGTGCCCCTGTTCCTGCTGGATAAGAGCCTCTATTATATTATGCTGCTGGGCAGGGACCGCCTTCTTCATAACTGAAAAAAGGTTGATTGAATCTTTTTCGAAATTTATCGCCATATCAATCGCTTTCTTTTCGGAGTCTATTGCCCTTGCGATCTCCTTACCTTTACCTTCCCGGGTAAAAACATTTTCGCTGGCCAAGGCATTCAAATAATCCTTGTTTTCTCCGGTATAACTTTCAGCCGGCTCATATTTATCAACTTTATCCAATATCTCCTGAAAAACGCTGATATGCTGTTTTTCCTCACCCGCCAGATATTCAAACCTCCCCCTGGCTTTTGGCTCTATAGACTTTGATGCTACTTCAGTATAAAAATCGTAGCCGTTCTTCTCAATCTGAATACCTAATTCCACTATCTCGCTTGCGGTTAAGATATTGCCCATTTCTACTCCCCTTTTTGATATGTTGTGGAGACAGATCCACCACCTCTTCTACTTTAACTAAGACCATATACGCGGGTTTGGGTAAAAGCGCTTCCGGATGCTGTTTCTGAGCTTTTCCGTTATGGATATTCTTGATTATACGCTGGGAGATCCGCTGGGTGAGCAACTCATCCCACTTGCTGATGATCTTAGGAGAGAGGTCATCTCTTTTGACTATCGAACCCCGGCCTTTAATCGAATATCCCCTAAACTCATGTTCCTCTACCGCAGTGACGCTTATGTCCGGCCTGGCTTTTAAATTATTAAAAGTATTTTTCATATAAAGGTCTAGAAGATACACCTTCCCGTCCGGCGCGATATCCACTATCCCCTTACATGAATTATGCAGCCTGCCCTGCCTATCAATAGTAGTCACAATCACAAAATGCTGCTGCAGGAAAAATGCCACCACTTCCCGGGGAAGTTGAGCCATGGCTATAAATCTACCTCAGCTATCCAGCGGCCATGCACATTGCAATTCTCCAGGGCCAGCAACTTACCGCTTACGACTTTTAAATGCAGGCTAATAACCGGGTTAATTTTTTCAGGAGTCAAATGCACCCGACAGAGGAAATTATAATCATGATACACGTCAACGTACATTATAAAATGCTTGGCCTCCATTACATGCATTACCTCGCCGATCTTAATATGCGCGTCAATGCAACCCGGCCCAACCAAACCACAAACCTTACTTATCTTAACTACCGGAATGTGTTTTTTCTCCAGGTCATTGAGATTGTTAGGGTCAATGGGTTTCTTGATAACATCCGGCATAAGCTGAAAAGCTTGTTTAGCCGCTCCGCAAACCGGGCATTTCTCCGGGGCTTCCCTAAAAGAAGCATATCCGCAGACTTTACAGACAAACGTATCCATATTAACCTCGCTTTTTTGGTTTATATTTTTTCAAACTCACTCTTTCCCACCCCACACTCAGGACAAACCCAATTATCCGGTAAACTTTCAAATGAAGTCCCCGGCTTTATCCCGTTATCAGGGTCCCCAACGGCAGGGTCATAGATATAACCACAAACTTTGCAACGATATTTGGCCATCACACCTCCTATTTTGTCAATTCTATG
Source organism: Candidatus Omnitrophota bacterium (assembly GCA_018825985.1). Classification (GTDB taxonomy): domain Bacteria; phylum Omnitrophota; class Gorgyraeia; order Gygaellales; family Profunditerraquicolaceae; genus JAHKAP01. Next base: position 6,936 of record JAHKAP010000052.1, on the reverse strand, counting down.
ATTTTATTTTCAAGGAGCTGCTGGTGTTTCTCTTCCTCGGTTATCAAAAAATCAAACACTTCTCTTATTGAATTATGTTCTAAGGATAATTTTCTGTATAGGGCGATTGCTTTGGCTTCTTCGGTTAAAGCAATCCTTAAAGCTTCTATGGGGATCATACCCTCCTCCTATTCTATTCTTTGGGCAAAATCTTGGCCATATACCGGGCATTTTGCCATCTCTTCCTTATCCGGCAGATATTGGAATGAAATTGAAGGATGGATATTTTCTATACCCGCTTCCTTAAGAACTCCTTCAATCTCTTTTACTGCTCCGCCTGCCCAGCCATAGGAACCGAATACCCCGGCGATCCTGTTTTTAGGCTTAAGTCCTTTAAAAAATTCCATAAAACCTCCCATGCCAGGCAGCATATTATTATCATGGGTAGAAGAACCAAAAAGATAACCTTTGGCATCCAGCATCTCTTGTATTATTTCAGTATGGTCAGATTGGGCAACATTAAAAAGTTTTACCTCTAAACCGGAGGCAATTATACCCTCAGCGATCTTGTGGGCCATTTTTTCAGTAGCCCCCCACATAGTTTCGTAAACTACTATTACTTTAGGCTTGGTCTCATTCTTGGCCCAACCCAAATAAGCCTTGATGATTTTCATCGGATCTTTGCGCCAAATGATACCATGGCTGGGAGCGATCATCTGAATCGGGATATTTAACTTCTGGACCTCTTCGATTTTTCTTACCACCAAGCTGCTTAGGGGCCAAAGGATATTAGCGTAATATTTAGCAGCTTCTTCCATTAATAAAGCCTGGTCTACCTCATCATCAAATCTATGACTTGTGGCATAATGCTGGCCAAAGGCGTCATTAGGAAAAAGAATTTCATCACCAGGTAAATAAGTAAACATGCTGTCCGGCCAATGCAGCATCGGAGCTTCTAAGAAAGTTAAGGTTTTTTTACCTAAGCTCAGCTTATCCCCGGTTTTTACCACCTGGAAATCCCAATCGCCATAATAATGTTTATACAACCCCTCTTTGCATTTGGCTGTTCCCAGGACTTTAGCTTTAGGGCAGAGCTTCATGATCCCGGGTAAAGCTCCGGAATGATCCGTTTCTACGTGATTAGCGATAACATAATCGATTTTTCCCGGCTCAATGACCTGGCGGATATTTTCAATCAACTCGCAGGCATTAGGGCCATAAACAGTATCTATAAGGACATTCTTATCATCTTTAATTATATACGCGTTATAGGTAGTACCTCTTTTAGTATTAAAAGTATGCCCGTGGAAATTCCGCACACTCCAATCCACTACCCCTACCCAGAATATATCCTTTTTAATCTCTGGAGCCGGCATAATAACCTCCTTTAATACCCTATAAAACTTTCAGTCTTAATATTTTCTTTAATCGAACTGACCTCTACACAGATATTTTCCATCGCCTCCACCATTTTGGGGGGACCAAAGATAAAAAACAACCTTTCTTTGATATCTGGAATCTTATTTAACAAAAGATCCTTATCTATCCTGCCAAAGATACACTCCTTATTAACAGGCTGGCAATCAGTCACTGTATAAAAAACCTTAATGTTAAGGTTATTCTCCCGCCACTTATCCAGCTCAGTTTTAAAAGCTATATCTTCTTCATTACGGTTAGAATAGAATAACATAACATCGGTATTAATTTTATTTCCAGTTATATATTCGATGATAGAAATGACCGGGGTAATCCCAATCCCCCCGATAAGAAAAGCTATTTTTTTATATTCATCCTTAAATACGCAAGCGCCCATCGAGGCTTTAAACAGAAAATCGTCGCCAGTTTTTAAGCTTTCCAGCTTGGCGGAAAAGGCGCTCTCACTTATCCTCTTGGTTACCTCAAAGTAATCATGGCCAGGAGAAGAGGAGAAAGAAAGATACTTGTTTAATTCCTTATTATTGCGGTTATTTTCGTCAAAAATTACCTGCAGGAACTGTCCGGCGATAAAATCAATCTTCTTCTCCGGGAGAAACCTGAAACTCTCCACACTGGAAGTCCTTTTTATTCTTTGAATAAGTTTAGCCCTGACTTCTTCCAAAATAAGCTCCCCCTAAACCGCTACAACCTTTTTCCTTTAATACTTATGGTTATCTCTTTAAACGGTATTTGTTTATCCGCGGCATCAAGCGCAAACTTTACCAGGCTGACCAACCCAAAACAACAAGATACCTCCATATGAGCGCAGGTAACGGATCTGATATTATTATTTTTCAAGATCCGGATTAATTTTTCCTGATAAAATACCGCGTCATCCAATTTCGGGCAGCCGACCAATAGGATTTTATCCCTTAATAGATCCTGATGAAAACCAGCGTAACTAAAAGGCACGCAGTCAGCGGCAATTAATATATCCGCATTATTGAAATATGGCGCCCCTTCCGGGACAAGCTTGATCTGAACCGGCCAGTTAGTTAATTTTGAATCCGGAGCCCGCGTTTTTGCATCTATTCTTACCGTCTCTTTTGTTTTCTTGAATTCTTTGGCCTGAGAACCAGGGCAGGCGCTAGGCCTGGATAGATCATCCAGAGTTATTTTTATCCCTTTATCCTTCAAATAATCCAGGGCCTCTTTAAGGTAATTAGCCGCGCCGTGTTCCTTTAAATGTTTAAGGTGGGCCTGGATAACCTTATCGCCATGTTTTACAATATTCTCCATTACCTTGCTCTCATTATACTCCTCGGCAGCCCTTTCTTCAATTTTAATTGCGCCTTGAGGGCAGTAGCCGATACACGCGCCCAGACCGTCGCAGAATAAATCACTTACCAGCCTGGCTTTATTATCTATTATCTGTAACGCACCTTCCGGGCAATTTGGCAGGCATAATCCGCAGCCATTACACTTGAATTCATCGATCTTTATGATCTTTCTCTTAGCCATAATAAATCACTCAATCAAATAAGCAAGTTTAAATGATCCTAATTCTGAAACGACATATTTTTCTATCCGGTCTATCTTTTTCTTTAATATGCAAACACGGATATCCGGACAAAGATGTTTGTTCAAAAGGCATTCGTTTAAATTGAATGCGCCTTGGAAGATCCGCATCACATCCAATATAGATATCTTGTTCGGCTTAAGGGTCATAACAAAACCTCCGCCCTTGCCTTTATAAGATTTAAGCAATCCGTTCTTATCTAAGGATTGCAGGATCTTGCGTAAAAAAGGCCTGGGAATCTTCAGCTTAGCTACTAATTCCGGGGCCGGGGTAACTTTATCTTTATTCTTGGCGATAAAACATAAAGCGCGTAAAGCGTAATCCGTATCCCTGGTTATCAGTTTCATTATTTCTCCGGTAATAATTGAGGAAAAGGAATCGGGTAGTTTATTGTCGTGCCCAGGACAATCTAGGGCAGCCCTCTTTACAGTGGGCAACCGGACGCAGCATGTATTTAACGGTTATATCCATATCACCCTCCTTTCTTATGCTTAATGATACCACATTTGTATCATTTGTCAATAAAAATTTATCTTAATGAAATATCCCTGGGATTGCGCTTTTACAATTGGGGCAGCTATTATCCTGGATACGGCTCTCCAGAATACCTAATCCTTCTCTTTTAATCAATAATTTCTTGCAGTTATGGCAGATAGTATCATTGCCCCATCCATAAACATTGCCAACGTAAACATATTTTATGCCCTCCTGATAACCAATATCCAGGGCCTTTTTAAGGATTTTTTCAGAAGTTAAAACAGAGTCTTGCATTTTATAATCCGGGTGGAATCTGGAAATATGCCAGGGGATATTTTTATCCACACTGGCAAGAAACTGTGCGATTGCCTTTAATTCACCGTCAGAGTCATTCTCGCCAGGCACCACCAAAGTAGTAACTTCAACCCAAATACCAAATTCATTCATTAACGTAATCGAATCCAAAACTGGCTGCAGGCTGCCACCACAAATTTTTCTGTAAGATTCATCTTTAAAAAATTTAAGGTCCACACTCGCCGCGTTAAGATACGGCTTAATCATCTCTATCGCTTCATTGGTCATAAAACCATTGGTGACAAAAATATTATACAGGCTTTTTTCTTTAGCTAGTTTTGCACAATCCAAAGCGTATTCGAAGAATATCGTCGGTTCAGTATAAGTATAAGATATGCTCTTGCAGCCGCTATCCAAAGCAACCTTGACTACAGTTTCCGGGAGATAATAATCCTCTTCTTTACTCTTATGTTCATCGATCTTTACCTGGGAGATCTCCCAATTCTGGCAAAAACCGCAGCGGAAATTACAGCCTATAGTAGCTATAGAAAAGCTCTTTGAGCCCGGAAGAAAATGATATAGCGGCTTCTTTTCTATGGGGTCGACATGGGCGGAAATAATGTTCCCGTAAACATGGGTGAACAGAACGCCATCGATATCCTGCCTTACCCCGCAGACCCCGAATTTCTCATTGGCGATCTTACAATGGTGGCAACAAAGATTACACTGTACCTGTTGATCATCCAACTCCTGATAAAGCAGCGCTTCTCTTTTCATAGTTCGTTTAGGGGGCACCCTGCCGATTAGCTGAAGGGGTGTCCCTATATTCTGATTTTAACTAATTCTTCCTCGCTTAGTGGCGACACTGTGATTATTTTTTCCTCTTCCAAAGGAAATATTCTGTAAATTATATTTATGGATTGTTGGCCGTTAAGGTCGCAGTAGCGGCTAGCGATGGACGCGCATAACTGTATTGTTTGATCATTAAATTTTCCCCGGCCTAAAGCAGTTGTCCCGGCAACATCTGCCGGCGGATCAAAAAGAAAATCTCCGGGTAAAGCTAAACTAATTATCCGATTATCTTCCGCTTCATTCCTGCCTACGGCTAATTTTACATCCGCAGAAACCCTGAAATATCTACCGACTTTTATTAATCCTACGTTCTCAACAGTTAATTCATTATGATTTAAAAGGTCCTTGACCCGGTCAGCAAAATGGGGGTCAGTTAATAAACACCCTCCGGCAGGGCTGGAATAATCTTTTATCCCGAACTTTAAAGCCAGTTCAATCTGGGGAGCGCGGGAGCGGCCGTTAAAATCTAACAAGGCTTCCCGTTTGACCCACCCTTTTTTTTCAGGGATCGTCTCATTTAAAAGCCTGGCTGAAAGCGGGCGTAAGATCAAACCCTCTAAACCAGATTCTTTCTCAATAACCCCTAAACTTTGTTTATTCTGGGACATCGGACGCTGACCCAGGACTTCTCCGGTTACTAAAAATTGGCTGCCTGAGGAGCGCATGAATTCAGCGGCTTTTTTAAGCATAAATATCTTACAATCTATACAAGGATTGACATTTGAGCCGTACCCGTGAGCCGGATGCCTGACTATTTCCAAAAAATCATCTGCCAGCACGATCACTGCCAGTTTTATGCCTAAGGATCCGGTCAGTTTCCGGATAGCATCTTCAGGCTTTATCCCGGGCTTCTTAGGGTTACAAAAGAATGGGATCTTAAAAAATACCGCGGTCACGTCAATGCCCAGGCCACTGACTACCCTGGCAGCTAAGATACTATCCAGGCCGCCGGAGATCAAAGCTATTGCTTTCATTGCTATTGCCCAAAATTGCGGGGGATTTTAAAAAGCCAGGAATAATTTGGTTAAAGCCATAAACCCGATACCTGATAAAAACGACACAAAGGCTAAAGTTGAACGGATCAGGTCTTTTTCTTTATGCAGTTCCGGAATAAGATCTGAAGCAGCAATATAGATAAACCCGCCGGCAGTTAAAGGAAGAATAAAATTTGAGAAATGCGCTACCTTGTCGCTTAAGAAATAACCCAGCAAAGCTCCGAATATCGCCGTTAAAGCCGAGATAAAATTAAATACCAAAGCCCTGGTCTTGGTGAATCCTCCATACACCAAGACTCCAAAATCGCTTAATTCCTGGGGTATCTCATGCAATATCACCGCTAAAGTAGTAGCCAGTCCTATTTTTATGGATACGGTAAAGCTGACCGCAATAAGCATGCCATCCAGTAAATTATGGAATCCGTCACCGATCAGGTTTAAATAGGTAAAGCTGTGGGCATGGCAATCCTCATCATGACAATGCCGCCAATAGAAATATTTCTCCATCAGAAAAAATAGGCTCAAGCCCAGGATAAGGAAATAAAAAACCTGCATGGTGCCGGTCTTTTCCAGAGCTTCGGGTAGGATATGCAGGAATGCTCCGCCGATTAATGCCCCGGCGGAAAAACCGACCAGGTAAAAAACTATCCCGTGCAGGACCTTGTCTTTTATAAGAAGGGTGAGTATCCCGATTAGAGAAATGAGACTCACTAGGAATGTGCTTCCTAAAATCCAGGCTAATGTCATGGAAGGATCAATTGAAATGTCAGGATAATGATTATCCTAAATTCGGCTTGCGGCCGTGATTAGCCTTCTTAGAACGCCAGTTAAGTTTTCCTCTACGCTTGCGTTTTCCCATAGAATTAATATTTAAAATAATTTGCTGATATGGTTTGTGAAATATAACGTACTGCTTCAATAATGCAGATACGTATGGCTTTTTCCATCGGAGTATTAGCGTAACCGGACAAACCTACGCCTAAACCCCAGCTGCCCATAAATCCGCCCATAAACCCGCCGGCTATATCGCTAGCCTGGCCCTGCACCCGGGTAGCGGCTAAAACTTCGGAAGTTGAGGTATCCACAATGCGGATATCCAAAGCCATATGGGCCTTGTTCATAGTTGCGCCTAATAACCCGCCTAAAATACCGCTGCCTATACCGCCGCCGCCGCCTATGCCAGCGCTTCCGCCGGAAGCCTGGGGCTCGAATTCTGTTACAGCGGCAGTAATGATCAGGTCTGCGGTCTTGATCTGGCCGCGCTGGGCCCCTGATCCGGCCTGGGCTGCTCCGGAAACAGCTAACTCCTGTTCTTTCATGACCGCGTTTAACACCTGGCGCTCT
>JAHKAP010000051.1 GCA_018825985.1 Candidatus Omnitrophota bacterium | reverse complement strand
CAACCACATTGCCAAAATGTAGTCTCCGGCAAATCCCCAATCTCTCTTGGCCTGCAGGTTACCCAGCCTGAGATCTTTCTCTAAACCAAACTTTATTTTAGCCACGGTATGGGTGATTTTACGGGTAACAAACTCAAATCCACGCCTGGGGCTATTATGAATTTTAACTAAATTGGCGCCAGAAGCGAAAGTTTGAGATTCTGTTTGTAGATCAAAAAAGGTTCCTTCCTTAAAATTAGATAAACTATCGATCTTGATTACTTCATTTAGTTGCCTTAACAAATGTCTTCCTTTACCTTCGGTTTTTTTTGAGCTCCTTAATTGCGTATAGTAATACCTATTGTTGTCTATATTTTCGATTTTAGTTTTTGCTTTTTGCCCGGTCAATTCATGTATCAAAAAGATTAAACCAAGATTTAAAGTAGCGGAATTAGTTGTCCACCCCTTGTAGTGATAACTCTCATGGCCTCCCTTTCTGCCATCCGCATCGTAATAACCGTTAAAAAAAGCTGACTTGATTCTCCGGCTATTATTTAAAATGAACTTCGGTATCTTCTTTTCTTTAGAAGAGGTATAAATATATTTTCTCAACCATCTTCCCCATTCAGTATCATTATTAATATCCAATTGCCAGACTTTCTTCCGGCATCCACTCCATTTACCTGGTCCCCATGTTTTTAATCTGTATGTCCATCCATATTTATTCATAATAGATTTTCCTACCCTTAATATCTCGTTTTTATTTGTGCCGGTTATCCCTACCCTTCCCCTGTCATCTATTGACCCGTCGCCAACTATATAACCAATAAAATAAGCCAAACTAACATCCTTATCACTTAATTTATTTTCTCCTTTGGGAATCTCAACTTTATATAACTTATCTTTTATTTTGACATCTTCAGATTTAATCTCGTAATCATTATCATCGAATAAGCAATGCCCATCGGTTAATTCAATACTGGCTTCTCTGGTTTGAATAAGATTAAGTTTTCTTTTTTTATCAATATAAGCTGTACCTTTTATAATTTTAGTCCAGTCTTTTCCATTCCAAATTAATTTATTTTTATATTCATCCTTAATGTCTTCATAAAGATGTTCTACGCCTCTATGGAATAATTCTTCAATAGGTAAAATATCTATCAATCCGTCTTTCTTAATAATTACAGGGGAATTCTTTGGTAAACTTTCGTGATTAAAAAGTATACCATTACAAGCAAACAAACCATAAGCTTCGCGGTAATTTCGGGTTAGGTCAAAACCGGCTACCTTGGATATCCCGTAAGGTGAGCGGGGATGAAAAGGCGTAAACTCATTCTGAGGCGTTTCTCTAACATGGCCAAACATCTCGCTGGACCCGGCAAAATAGAATTTACACTTTGGCACATTTTCTTTTATTGCTGATAATATATAGTGAGTTCCGTTAATATTGGTATTAATAGTAGAAAATTCATCCTCAAAAGAATAACTGACAAAACTCTGGGCTGCCAAATGATAACACTCATCCGGCTTAACCCTCTGCACTACTTTAAAAATACTGGCATAACTCTCCAGAGAAGAAGGATGCAAAGTTATTCTTTTTAAAAGATGCCTGATCCGCCAAAGCCGATGCTCCATATCTTCAAGGGCCACGCGCCTGACAATCCCATGCACCTGATAGCCTTTAGCCAAAAGAAATTCGGTTAAATAAGACCCATCCTGCCCGGTAATCCCTGTAATCAGCGCTTTCTTTGTTTTCATATTATCTCCTCTAACTATCCGGGGACAGCCTCCGCTGAGCTCGGGGACAGCCTCCGTTAAAGATTTAGATGTTCTTTGGAGACTGTCCCCTGGGAATTCGAGCGGGGACATCTCCTAATATTTATTTAAAACGGTATCTTCACCCCTGCCTCTATGCCTGATCCCTTATAATTCGCCTTTAACTTTAAATAGGCCTCAGCGTCTAATTTCTTTAAAAATCTGTGCGTAAATATAAGATTCATCCCTAAAGGCTCTTTTTCTCTATTAGTCAGGGAAAGTGTTATTCTATCCTTTCGGCTTAGATTGACCTCGTTGCTAAATTCGATCGCCTTAATCCTGCCCTGACCATAGTCCATCAGGAATTCTAGTCCCAGATCACGGCTAAACTTCCATGCTCCATACAGGCTAACGATCTTCTGCCTGTCTTTATTACCTTCTCTTAAACCTATTCCTAAACGATATTTAATCACTCCCTGTTTAGGGTGAAGGTCAGAACTTTCAACCTGAGCCTTAAAATCAAAACGAGATTTCGAACCCTTAGAAAAGATATAACTTATTCTATCCCTATCAGTTATACACCAGAAACCGTCAAAAGTCAAAGTATTAAGGGAGATGGACCTTCTCTTTAAATCAACCTTCTCGAATGTATGCGTAATTTGCTGGTTATTGTTTATCTGCCAGGCACCTTCCAGAACTAAAGTATCCGGTTCCCCTTTCTTATTCACTAAGAAAGTTAAGCGATTAAATTCATCTGCCTGCCAAATACCTGATAACTTTAATATCTGAAAATGGCTTTGTCCGTTCTTATCAACACTTTTTACCTCAAAAGCTGCTGAATTGCCATCTACTGCTATGATCTTACCCTTTAATATTAGAGTATTTGACCCATCTTGATTTTTATCCTCAATAATATTAAGCATTAATTCATTCCCGGGCGTAAGTTCCCAATTACCCTCAAGGACTGTCCGTTTTCCCCTTTCCTTAACAATCAGCCGATTTAATTCATCAACAAGATACAATTTATTTCCCATTGCAATCAGAATTTCTACGCCTGGTAAAATCAAAGATGTGACCGAATACTTTCCTGGCGGCCCGGGAATAATATTTCAGATCATCAGCATCCCTTATGGAAAACAGCTTTCTCAAGATAAATTCCGGCTGAAAAGGTATCCTGTACATGCTCTGGACTAATTCCATGATCTTATCATCCGGTATCGGGGACTTCATTACCGGCTGCTTCATATCGTAATCTTCCCAATCCATAGTCTTTAACCATCCCTTGTTCTTACATTCCTCAAACAAAGGAGTCCCCGGATAAGGAATGACCATAGTTGCCTGCATAGTATAAGCATAACCTTTTTTTAAAAGCCAACTGCCTAACTTCAGGGTATTTAACGCGTCCTCGT
>JAHKAP010000050.1 GCA_018825985.1 Candidatus Omnitrophota bacterium | reverse complement strand
GCGGACGCACTCATCCAGCACGTCGTGGATGTCCCGGACTTTAAAACCGGTTTGCTCTAATTTCTTAGTCGATAAAACAAGATTAGTCCGGACTAGATTTAGTTTCTTATAATCTATAACTTCATACTCAAAGCCTGGAGAATACTTTTTATAAATATCCAAAAGCTCAGGATACCTTAATTCGCCCTTATTAACAATATTATAAATACCCTTGGCATCAATCTGCAGCAAATGCTTTAAAGCCCGGACAAAATCCGGGATATAAGTCACTGAGTTAGGGATATTGATAACTTTCTTATAAGCGGTGAGTTTATTAATCAGATTCTTTGGATTGGGCCTATCATCTAAAGGTATTCGGATCCTGGTGATTAAAAAAGGATATTTAGGTAATAACGCTCCTAAGGCCAATTCCGAATATATCTTGGTCCGGCTGTAATAAAGCCCCAGGAAATCCGGTATCTTTTCTTCCCCTACCGGCTTATCTAAATCATAATCATAATTGTAAATACACCCGCTTGAGATATGCACCAGCTTAATATTATTGCGTAAAGCCACTTCCCCCAGGATAATCGGGATGAAAGTATTGGCGGAGAGCGTATTATCCTTTTCTAATTCGCACTCGTCGACATTTCTGCCGGTATGACCAATACAATTAATAATGATCTTAGGATTAAACCTTTTAACCTCATCTTCCGCTTCGCTGAAAGTAGAGAATATTTTAGCCGAGGTTTCGGCGTTTAATTCTTCCTTAAGCCTGGAGCCTATATAGCCCGGGCCCATTATAAGTATTTTATCACTCATCTTTTAATATATCCTTTAAGTATCCGCCGTAACTGGTATTGATATTGCCGGCTAACTTTGCCAGCTGCTTTCTATTTATGAATCCGGACCTGTAAGCGATCTCTTCTATACATCCGATCTTTAAGCCCTGCCTCTCTTCTATGGTCTTAATGAACATCGAGGCCTCAACCAGGGAATCGTATGTTCCGGTATCCAGCCAGGAATAACCCCGGCCCAATAATTTAACCTTTAAATTTTTGTTTTTAATGTAGGCGTTATTTACATCTGTGATCTCTAATTCTCCCCTCTTGGAAGGCTTGATCTTCCTGGCTATTTTAACCGCCTGGTTATCATAGAAGTATAGTCCGGTAACCGCCCATTTGGATTTCGGTCTTTTTGGTTTTTCTTCGATAGATATCACCTTGCGCTTATTGTCAAATTCAATAACCCCATAACGCTGAGGGTCTTTTACATAACAGCCAAAGACCAGGGCGCCATTATTTAAAGCAGCTGCCTCATCGAGAAATTCGGTAAGATTGTGCCCGTAAAATATATTATCTCCTAAAATCAGGGCCACGTTATCGCTTCCGATGAACTTCTCTCCGATTATCAAGCTTTGGGCTATACCTTTAGGCTGTTTCTGGATAGCGTAAGAAAGCTTGATCCCTAAACTGCCGCCATCGCCTAATAGATCTTTGAACCTGGGAATATCCTCAGGTGTCGAAATCAACAGGATATCCCTGATCTTCGCCAGCATTAACACTGATAAAGGATAATAAACCATCGGTTTATCATAAACCGGCAGGAGCTGTTTACAGGTAACCTTGGTAATTGGATAAAGGCGGGTTGCTTTGCCGCCCGCTAAGATTATGCCTTTCATGGATATTCTCCTTATTTCTGACTAAGGTTTCTATCTTTCATAATTCCCAGGGGACAGTCTCCTGTCCAGCGTTCCTATATAACCTTCTACGGAGGCTGTCCCCGAGGCTAGTGCTAGACAGTCTCCTGAGAATACTCTTAAGATCATCGGAGGCTGTCCCCGAGGCTCATATCTAGGTAAAAAGTAGAGGTATAGATACAGAAAAACTAATTTAGTTATTTTTATTTATAAGATTCACGGTCAAGGTAACGATAACGTCGCGCTCGCTAGGCTTACTTTCCGCAATCATCAAGGTTAAAGCGACCAGCGCGTTATCGGCGATAAGTTTTGAGCCATCTTCTTTATATAAAATACCATTCTTTTCCAAAAACCACAAGAATATGGAAGCCGCAATTCGCTTATTACCATCTACAAACGAATGGTTTTTTACAATAAAATAGAGGAGATTAGCCGCTTTTTCTTCAATACTTGGGTATAGGTCTTTCCCGCTAAATGTCTGGTAAACCGAAGATATTGAACTCTTGAAAGATTCATCCCGCTCTACGCCAAAAAGATCCGAAGAGCCGATTTTCTTCTTAAGCTCATTCACGGCTTCTATTGCTGATTTATAACTTAAAATGAATCTTTCATCTTTGGAAGTTTGGCTTATTTTAAGCCGCTTATAATCATAATCATCTAAAAGGCCAAGGGCGTAATTATAATCGCTGATAACTTCAAGCAAGCCTATCGCCTCTTTATATTCAAGTTGCTTACGATCCTTCGTACTACCAATAAGCTTTACCGCCCGCTGCAAACCCAGAAGTTTTTGAGTTTGCTGCCTTAGTCGTTGTTCATTAATAGTATACCCATCAATTAAATGCTTCTTTATGACATTTGTAGCCCAAATGCGAAAACGCGTTCCGTTCCGGGATTTTATACGGTAGCCAACCGAGATAATTACATCAAGATTATAGAAATTAGTTATATAACTTTTACCATCAGCGGCAGTTATCCGGAAATTCCGGATAACTGAATTTTTCTTTAACTCCCCTTCTTTAAATATGTTCTGTATATGTTCATTAATCGTCCGGATATCTTTTATGAATAAATCCGCAATTTGCTTCTGAGACAGCCAAACAGTTTCTTGTTCAAGTTTAACCTCAAGCCGGATTTTTTTGTCCTTAGCCCGATAAATTACAACTTCGCCTTTTGATGGTATTTGAGCAGCTTTATTTTTCATAATTTATATATAATTGGTCTCCTTTTAAAATCTAGGTAATCTAGGTATAGGTAAAGAAAAACTAATTATGTATCATTATAGTTAATTCCCAGGGGACAGTCTCCTGTCCAGCGTTCCTATATAGCCTTCTACGGAGGCTGTCCCCGAAGCTAGTGCGGGACAGTCCCCTGTCCAGCGTCCCCGAATAGACATCTACGGGGACAGTCCCTATTTTAATTTATCTTTAAACCAAGGAATAGTTTTCTTTAAACCCTGGTCCAATGTGATCTTGGGCTGCCAGCACAGTAATTTCCTGGCTTTAGTAATATCCGGCCTACGCTGTTTAGGATCGTCCTCAGGTAGAGGCAAAAATTTTATCTTTGACCTTGATCCGGTAAAAGATATGATTTTTTTGGCTAATTCCAGCATGGTAAACTCATAAGGCGTGCCTAAATTAACCGGGCCGGGATAATCGACTTTCATAAATTTTACAATACCATCAATCAGATCATCAACATAGCAAAATGAACGGGATTGCGTTCCTTTGCCGTACACAGTCAGGTCTTTGCCGGTTAACGCCTGATAGATAAAATTTGAAACTACTCTGCCGTCTTCAATGCGCATAAAAGGCCCGTAGGTATTAAATATCCTGATCACCCGAATATCTATATTATGCTGGCGGAAATAAGCAAAACTTATGGCTTCGGCTGAACGCTTGGCTTCATCATAACATGAACGCGGGCCTATGGGATTAACATTCCCCCAGTACTCTTCAGATTGAGGAGAGATCTTAGGATCTCCGTAAACTTCAGACGTAGAAGCTAAGAAAAATTTTGCCCCTTTTGCCTTTGCTATTCCCAAACAATTATGAGTGCCTAAGGTGCCTACTTTTATTGTCTTTATGGGATGTTGCAGGTAGTCTTTTGGGGAAGCAGGTGATGCAAAATGCATCACCCAATCTAATTTATCTTTTACGCTTAGCGGCCTGGATATATCATGTTCAATAAGCTTGAATTTCTTATTCTTTAATAGATCCTGTAAATTTTGCCTGGAGCCGGTGATAAAATTATCTACACAGATTATTCGGTTACCCGACTTAAGCAGCCTGCGGCATAGATGAGAACCAAGGAAACCAGCGCCGCCAGTGATTAAGATATTCATATTTAATTCCTTTTCCTGTTTCCCAGGGGACAGTCTCCGCTCTAACTCCCAGGGGACAGCCTCCATTGAAAATTTAAATCTTCTTTGGAGACTGTCCCCGAGGTTACAGGAGACTGTCCCCGGAAAACCTACTTATTCCAGCAGTCTTCGGGATAAACTATTTAATTCTTGATTAGCTAAAGCTAAAACTTTCTTTTTTACGACTCTTGAAAAATACTCCCTTTCGGTTTTAGTTAATTTATCACGCTTAAGCTTCTTCAGGAATAACTCTTTCTGTTTAGGAGAAAAAACCTGCGACAATGAATACTCCAAGCTTACTTCATCCCGCACCGCAAGCATCTCATTCAAATTATCCGGCTGTTTGTTAAAATAATTCTTAAATACTGTTTTTATACGTTGGGCTGACATTTTACGCTTCGCGACATTAAGGTCTGCGTCGTTTTTTAGGTTACTTAAATACCTTACGAGATCTTCTTTCTTATTATCCTTAAGGGATTTATAAAAATCAGCGGTCCATACAAATTTTAAATTAAAAAATTTATAAAGGCTTAACGACATTATCATAAGCAAAACCAGAGATGACTTATCGCAAGGCCTTTTAAGATAACTACTGGCTTTATCATAACTAAATAATCCCCTTTCCGCGCTGCTTGCCAATACTAACGGAAAACCTTCCCATAACCGCAGATCGCCGGATTTTACCATATCTGCCAAAGTTTGGTTTGCATTCAAGCTTTCTTCGGCTCCCAAAAGCGGGAAACCTAAAGCATTAACTCTCTTTAAAAGATTGCTATTTTCCATTAAACAATCCTTCTTTTATTAAAACCTTTGAAAAATGTTCAAAGTTCTTGTTTACTTTATCCTCCGAAACGTCAAAAGATGCTGTTTCTTTAAAACGCCGTTTAAGACGCTCGAAATCTATATCTTTGTTCTTATTCTTCACTAACATATAACAATCATCTATATCTACCGCTGTACCCCTGAATAATTTACTTATGATAAGGTCATAATAATTCAAAATTCCCAAATAAATCCTTTCAAACTCTTTTACAAACATATGGTTTCCCTTAATTAATGGAGACTCTAATAATTCAGTCGTATGAACTGATTTCCCTCTAAATAAATCAAAAATAAAACCGTCATCTTTCTCCCAACCCCAGCCACTTGCGCGCCTATACCCAAGCTGTATTAGAATACCAATAAGATAACTATACTCATCCGGGTTTGGCACTATTAGATCAACATCTTTCGTAGACGGTTTTACTCCTAAAAAAGTCAGAGCTGTCCCACCACACGCAATCAAATGAACCTTTTTATGGATAAAACTATCCCAGGCACCTATCCTGTTTAATAAACCTTGTTTATCTATTCGATAATCCATACAATTAATTGTATATTAAT
>JAHKAP010000049.1 GCA_018825985.1 Candidatus Omnitrophota bacterium | reverse complement strand
CGCACAGATATGAAGCAGAGCATTTTTGATAAAATAAAAAAAAGCGGTTGCTATAATCTCTTTGTCGGCCTTGAATCCGGTTCGGATAGAACGCTTAAAAGAATGAATAAAGGTTTTAGCGCCATGCAGGCTAAAGACTTCTTTATTAAACTTAGTAAAGCTAAAATTTTTTTCGGAATAAGCCTGATCACCGGATATCCGAAGGAGACAGAGGCTGATTTTCAGGAAGGGGTCGACTTTATCGTAAAAAATATGAAATTGATCCCCAAGATAGAGCAGGTTAATCCTTTTACATATTATGACGGAACTAAGGCGGACCGAGGGTATGATTATAAGATAGACAAATCATCCTTAAAAAAAATGGAAATTATGGTTGAAGTAATTAAACGAGAAGGTTTTAAATATACCAACGCATTTTTAGGTAATCTTATTGAAAAAAATGGTAGAGTTTAATGAAGTAAAAATCAGCCGGATACTTAATCCTACTGCTATTGATTTAGGGGAATACGTGATCAATCCTTTTATGGGTTGCGAATTCAGCTGCCTCTATTGTTATGTCCGTTCTAACCGGGTTGTCAGCAGGAAAAACAAGCCTTGGGGTGAGTACGTGGATATCCGGATAAATGCCCCGGAATTATTAGAGAAAGAGTTGTTGTTAAAAAAGCCTCAGGCCGTCCTTTTGGGCTCTACTACTGAATGTTTTCAGCCTATAGAGAAGAAATATCGTCTTACCCGCAGGATCCTGGAGATCTTAAATCAGCATAAAATATATTACGTAATACTCAGCCGTTCGCCTTATATAGTAGATTATATCCCGGTTTTAAAACAAGGTTTTTGCAAAAAGATATATTTCTCCATAAATAATTACGCCCAGGAGTTTAAAATACGCTTAGAGCCGAAAAGCCCGGCATTTGCCTTGCGGGATGAAGCAGTTAGGGAATTATTAAAAGAAGGGATTCCGGTTGTTCCTTATTTTTCTCCCATGTTTCCCTGGGTATCGGATATCAGCGGAGTTTTTGACAAGTTTCCTCTTGCGGAGGGGATTGAATTCGAATGCCTGAATTTTCGCCTGAATAATATCCGCGAGATAATTGCCGGTATCTCAGCCCGGGATCCTTCTTTAAAGGAAAAATACGTTAATATGCTTAGAGATAAAGCATTCTATAACCGGGTCTGGCAGGATATGGAAAAAAAGATCCAAATTTTAGCCAAATCAGCGAAAAAGAGTTATAATATATATATTCACAGTTTCGGCGGTTACTTTAAGAATACCTATGAATAAATTCCAAAGACTCTTCGGAATAAAGAATTCCCAAATAAAAAGGCATTGTCTTTTATTGCCCTTGATCCCTAAAGGCAGCCTGGAAGAATTAAAGATAAGTAAATTATTTCCGGGTAAACTATATTCCTGCGGTAATAATGACGATTTCAGCCTGATCCATACGGGTATGCATGCCGGCCTGCTTGGCGACGCGGTATTGTATCTTAAAGACAGCCCCTGCGAGAAAATAATCCTTTTTGGTTCCTGCGGTCTGGTTAGTAAAAAAAACTCTTTGGCTATAGGTAGTTTAGCAACTCCATTTAAATGTTATTCCTGGGAGAGTTTTTCAGACCTTTTGCTTGATCCGGATAATGAACCCCGGAATTTCTTTGCCGACCGGGATTTTCTTAACGATCTTCTTGATGCTATCCAGGCCCAAGAGGCGGTTTGCGCCAGCGTATCTTCTTTAAAATTAGAGGAAGAGAGATTAAAAATTTTAAAAAATAAGGGCATTGAGGTGGTAGATATGGAGTGTTCGGCATTTTTCTCGGCGTCAGAGTCTGCAGGGATAAAGGCCGCGGCTTTATTCTATATCAGTGATATTTTTGCAAAAAAGCCTTTTTACCTGGATTTAAATCCGGCTTTAAAAATAAAATTATCCTTATCAATCAAAAAAACCTGCAATTTATTGCGCGTTTTTTTGGGTCCACCAAATAATCATACGATCTTAAGAGTTAAATAATACTTTTTCTTAAGGGTTTTTATTGTATAATTAATATTTAAGTTAAGACTTTCTATAAACAAAAAATGAAAAGGCGGGCAAAATGGATAAAGAAAGAATAGCCATTGAAAACGAGATTCTGGATAAGTTAAGCGGCAAAATCGCTTTATTGCAGGATTTGAACCAGAAGCAAGAAGTGATCTTTCAGGCTTTCCTGGAGACCTATCATTCTTCCCGTTGCCAGAAGTTTGTTAAAAAATGCAAGGGATTGCAGCTGGAAGAATTTTTTCAGGAGTTTCTTTCGTATGGTGTTATCGATAAATTCCTGGCTGATCCTGAAGTGGAAGATATCATGATTAATTATCTCTCTCCGATATACCTGCATAACAGCAAAATGGGCATGATTAAAACCGATAGTTGTTTCTCTAGCCGGGAAGAGATCGACCTGTTTATTAAAAAATTAATTATTTTTTCCGGTAGAAAAAATATTAGAAAGATAAATAACGTTGAACTTACCGATATAAAAGGAAGGGCAAATATAATCTTTTCTCCTTACGGGCCGCAGATAACTCTTACCCGGGCGAAGGAGAGGCCTTTGAGCATAATCGAGTTGGTTAAGAGCGGCACTTTGAATGCCCAATTAGCCGCTCAATTCTGGCTGTATGTGGAAGGGATAGGCCTTAAGCCGGCTAATATCATTATCTCCGGAGGGCCGGGAACAGGCAAGACGACTCTTTTAAATGCCCTGCTTAGTTTTATTCCTTCTAATGACCGGTTAGTTGTCATTGAAGATACCCTGGAGTTGAATACCGATTTGGAGGAAAATTGCTCGCGCCTGGAGAGTGATGAAGAAGTCTCCTTGGCGGATTTAGTAAAAAATTCATTAAGAATGCGTCCGGATAGGGTGATTGTGGGGGAGGTAAGGGGCAAAGAAGCTCAGGATTTGATGACTTCGATGAATATCGGAAAATACTGTATGGGTACTTTACACGCTTCAACCGCCAGAGAGACGATACTACGCCTAGAAAATGAACCGATGAATGTCCCCGGAGTGCTCATTAACTTGGTTGATGTTTTTGTGATCATGCGCCGGTATACCCTTAATGATAAAGTAAGACGGGTGGTCGCAGAATTGGTAGAGACAGGCGGCATGGAAAGAAAAATGGTGTTATTGTCATCTCTGTGGACATATGATATCAGTAAACATGAATTTGTAGAATCATCTGTAAGCAGTATTTTCCGTGACCGGCTGGCTGAAGTAAGCGGAAAGTCCGGCAAGGATATTATAGAGGAGTTGAGGTTACGGACACAACTTATCCGGATAATGGCAGAGAGAAATATCGAGGATTTTAAGGATGTGACTAAATTATGCCGTCAATATGCGGCTAATCCTTCTGCCGCCATCGAGTCCCTTGGTTTAAAGAGAGAAGATTTGCTTAGGGGTTAAGCGAACGATAGTATTCGCGCTCGTAGCTTACACCCACAAAGCATGCCTCCAGAAAGCGTGGCGACTTGTCAGTTGCTGTGGCGGGGCGGATTCGCTTATAGATTTATAGGAACTCGCGCCCATAGCTCAATTGGATAGAGCACCAGTCTACGGAACTGGTTGTTGCTGGTTCGATCCCAGCTGGGCGCATTAATGCAGATTAAAGATTTAAGAGTTAAGATTTAAGAGATAAAAAAAGCTAAGAGTTAATATTAGGGACTAATGGTCAAGGAAGATAAGTTCTATATGCTGGAAGCGCTGAAAGAAGCGCGACAGGCTTTAGAAGAAGATGAAGTTCCCGTAGGTTGCGTGGTAGTCTATAATAATATAATTATTGCCCGGGCGCATAATCAGATCGAGCGCTTGAAAGATCCGACTGCCCACGCTGAAATGATCGCTCTCACCTCAGCGGCAAATTACCTGGGCACAAAGTGGTTGAACGGGGTTTCTTTGTATGTTACAATCGAACCTTGTAGTATGTGTGCAGGCGCGATGGTCCTGGCCAGGATTAAAAACCTAATTATTGGAGCCAAGGATCCTAAGACCGGGGCCTGCGGTTCGATCGTCAACATAGTAAATCACAAAAAACTTAATCACCGTATAAAAGTAAAAAAAGGCGTTTTAAAAGACGACTGCGCAGTTATTCTAAAGCAATTCTTTCGGAAAAAAAGGAAGTAGTTTTTGGAGAGGTGGCTGAGTGGTCGAAAGCAGTTCACTGCTAATGAATTGACCTGGGAAACTGGGTCCCTGGGTTCAAATCCCAGCCTCTCCGAAATTGATACCAATTCGAACCTTTACGTTCATCGTCTAAAAGCGCGAGGGTTCGAATTTTCCTATGTGCGGCGCAATAGCGCTTAAAATCCTTCTCATCCTCCTTAAAAGCCGATAAAATCATTTTCTTTGGCAAAAAAATTGCAGCTTTTTAAAAATAGAATTCTCTTCGCGTAGCCGTGCGTTCTTACGCAATAACTCGGGAACCTCATCATTAGGTGCGCGACCGCGTCCTGGAAAAGCATTGTATCCGCGCAGAAATTATATTACTGTTTTATCAGTGGTCACAATTTCGGGGGAAAGGTCAGCTCGAAGATTTTGTGTAACTGAAACATCGTTTTATGGTGTATAATAACCTTTAAAGGATTAATTATTCTAAAGATTTTGTCTTTCGAACATTTCGCTGACACAAAAAGAGTAGGAGCGTGCATTGCGTCTGAAGTCTATCCAGGAATATGTTTTGCCTCTTAAAATGCGTCTTGGCACCTTTCCGGCTTGGAACAGGAGCGCCGAGGAACAGCCTCTTCGTGCCGAGCTTTTCAGCATCGAACAATTCAAGGCGCATGCGAAAAACCTGGCCCAAGGGCGCCTGGTCAGTTACAAAAAGGGGCGGAATAAACTATTGCTGCGGCTGAAGAATAATGAAAAGGTCCTTGCTGAAATCCATGAACTCCTTAATGAGACCGGCAAATCCAAGCGAAAGATCTCGCCGGCCGGAGAATGGCTTCTTGATAACTACTATCTCATTGAGGAGCAGATAAGGCTCGCCCAGAAATACCTTCCGGAAAATTATATCCGAGAATTACCTTACCTTTTTCAGGGACCGCTTGCCGGTTATCCGCGTGTTTATGAGCTTGCCATGGAACTTGTTTCTCACGGCGACGGACGGCTGGAT
>JAHKAP010000006.1 GCA_018825985.1 Candidatus Omnitrophota bacterium | reverse complement strand
TTGCCCGGGATGAAGGTCCTTGATTTAGGATGCGGCTCAGGATATCTGGCAATAGTCGCGGCGGCAAAAGGCGCTTATGTTGACGCGGTTGATATCCAGGAATTAGCGGTAAAAAATACCCGGTACAACGCTGAGAAGTTTCACCTTACCGATAGGATCCGCGTAATCCTAAACGATGGTTTGCCCGGGACGGGTAAGTATGATTGCGTAATATGGAATATGCCTGTTCCCATGATTCCATGCATAGAGAATGACCCGAATTACGTGATGGCCCCTGAGGCAATTGAAGGGATATTGCAGCAGATGCCGGAGCATTTTCAGGAAGGCGGATTCGCGCTGGTGCGCATGTTCCGCATAAAGAAGTTAATGGGTTTTCTTAAAGAAAGCAGCCTGGACTACCAGATAATTGCTAAGGATATCGACGAAGAAGATAATATTATAGTTAAAATCAAAGCAAAGATTCCTTTAGAGCCATTATCCAGCAGCCCGGCATTTAGAAGAAACGATACCTTTGATTACGCTATAGGGCCGGGCGCGTTAAGGGCGCCGGCTACGGATACGCTTGTCGATAGGAATACCTGCAAGTTTTATTTTATTAACAGGCAAATCAAAGACGCAGATGAATTGCCTATCCGTAAGGATATTATCAGTATCATTGATAATCTTGGCTATGATTTCAGGGATTTATTGAAGCGCCTGAAGGCGGCTAAATACGTCCAGGATAGCGCTACTGTAAGGCTATTTGTTGTAAAACATCCGGCGACGAAGAATAAATTAGGGATCTTGCGCCATCCCGGCGCATATCTTATGCGGGAGTTGATACCAGCATATACGCTTACTGACAGCCGGGGCAGCATCTGTATCTTTGTCACCGAAGAGATGTACAAGAATATGCTTAAGGATACGAGGCTTTTTATTTTTATCCTTGACCACGAGTTTTACGAAAAAGGCATCTCGCCTAACCCCACCCATAGGGCTATTTGGAGGCAAAGGGGATGGCTGGATTACTTTATTGATAAAGAAAGCAGCATCAATATATTCTTAAAGCTTTATATTGATAAGTTGGCAGAAGAAGGGGATTTGACGGGATTGGATAGTTTTGCAAACGACCATCCTAACGATCCGGATAGAAAAATACAAGCTTATGCCTTAGAAAAAAGAAGAGAAGCCTTAGGGAGGCAGAAGGTCTTTTTGTCGAACTGGACCCTGTATGAGAAAGTGCGTTTTAGAAATAACCAGTTGCGCTCCAGGTATACTGAGGCGCAAGAGGGGGTTACGCTCGAGATTAATTTTGATAGGTTCGGGAATGAAAATGAAGAGATATACGCGCATATCCCTGATGAGTCTTATGTTAAGGCCAAGGATTGTTTTCTTTTCTTAAGCGACCTGTCTCACGAGAGCGAGAACTTAAAACTTATTTTTGCAATAGGGTTACTGGAGGATTGCGGGGCAAAGAGCATTACTGTAGTGGTTCCTTACATCCCCAGGTCGAAACATTGGTTAAAAGAGGTTATCTTACAGTCAGCAAATATTAAGGCTGTCAATAAAGCGCGCTTTAATCTGGTATATTACCGGCAAAAGGAGGACAAGAAACATCTTATTTCCCTGGAATCCGAAATCCTTCCCCAGAAGATCCGCTTAGCTTTGCGCCCCTTAATGGCCCCTCGCTTTGTGCTATATGTATCGCCGGATAATTATAAGTTTGTGCGCATTGTAAAAGAGCAGGAGGTAATGGAGGTTTTGCCTTTGGCCGTAGGTGCCCGCGGGGGGATTAACTTTCCCGGCAGAATAAAATCCGGCGACCATGTTATTTTAGTCCACTCCACAGACGTTAAAATAAGGATGCTGCAATTATTTAAAATATTATACCTTTTGAATGAAAGAGGGGTATCCGTTTCTGTGATTATTCCTAACCTAAGCTATTCCCGGCAACATCAGGTCTATCCGATGAAAAAGCACGGGCCTGATGCTGTCAGCGGAAACAGCGCCCGGGCGATTATCAATGCCTTGAGCTGTTTTACCGGTGATATCCGGTTATTCAATATCCATCTCTCTAAAACAATCGGAGATGTGGATATAATCAGTTCTTTTAGCAGAAAAGGAGAAGTGGTTTCTTATGAAAGAGAGCGTTTAAAAGACCTTTCCGGGAGGATTGTTATAAGGAATATTAATTTATTCGGCAAGATAGCCGCCTATATAATCGAAAACATTATTGCCAAAGAAGAAGTTTCTAAGAGCGATATCCTGATAGTAGGCGCTGACAAGGGAGCGGATATCTTCGCTCAAGAAGGGGCCGGAGAATGCGGGGTCAATTACGGCGGGCATATGGATAAGAGAAGAGACCCTACAAAGCCGGCAGCATTACAGACCGAAATGGTTGCCCCGGAAGTCGATTTAAAAGATAAGGTAGTTATACTCTTGGACGATATTATTGATTCCGGCGGGACAATTGTTGACGCGGCATTACTCTTAAAAGCATTAGGTGCGCTGAAGATTTATTCTGCGGCAGTATACGGTATCTTCAGCGAAGGCATGGGCGTCTTTAACGATAAGGTTGGCATAATTCAGAAGAAACTCGATAATTATTTTATTAGTCAATCAAGAAGGGTGTTCAGTATCATAAATACGATATCCAGGGTTAAAGATAAGTTTGTAATAAGGCATTTTTATCCTGCTAAGGTTTTAACCCGGTTATTAATCAGGATTATAGAGGTATTCTTCTGGAAAGGCCAGATCAGGCCTTTCCAGAGGGAATCGCTTTTAGATAAAGATAAATTATTGATCGATGATATTGTCTCTACCAATATCATTCCCCGCGGCAAGATCAGCCGTTTCCATATAGGCTATGTGATAACAGACTTAGTGAGAGAGGATAAGCGCAATAAGGCGTCTTCCCCTGTTAGTCAAGAACAATTAACCAGAGTTTTACAACAGATATATTTTACGCAGAAAAAAAGATACATTATACCGAACGGCCGTTTAGATAAGTTTCTTAGCAGGAAGAACCCCATTCTACAAATTACCTCCAGCTGCGATCAGGGTTGTTTGATATGTATTCTCGGGGAGGCAGGAAAAACTATCAGCATGGATTTTGATGTGCTTCAGGAGTCTTTGGATGCAATCCGCCAGGCAGGACTGGAGCAGGTTTCAGTTTGTTTCGATTTTGAGCCCTTTAATTATTATGACGGAAAGAACCAGAAAGATCTGGCTGATGTAATGGAGGCGATATACCGCAGGGGCCTTAAAAGCTGGATTATAACCCATGGATGGAGCAAGGATAAGGCTATAGCTCAGGTAGCAGCAGAGAAGATTGCGCGGCTTCCTTATGATATTGAAATATACTTGAGTTTTCATACTTGGCATACTGACGCTTATAAAACCAGGGATGAGCAGGCGGCTAAGCGCTATATTGAGCGTTTCGTAAACGTCATAGAAACGCTAAAAGGCAAATCTTTATATTACCGCTATGTACAGGATAAAATGGGTTATTTCCCAGAGATGAATACATTCCAGGATAAAGTTTGGCAGGGAGTTAAAGAAAGGGTATTTATTCCTGAAGAAAGAGTGGATATCTGGCCTATAGAATGGAGTAAGGGCAGGGCGCATAAATTAGCCGTATCTTGCGGGGTTGATTTACCCGGCATTTGGGAATATTGGGGAGAATTTAATGTTATTCAGAGGGTTTTTCAGAATATATTTTTTGTAATAGAATTCGACGGCAGCCTTAACCTTGTTTCCGAGACCCTGCCGCTTGAGAATATAGATCAGGAGATTTTACTCGGGGATTTAGAGCGCTCTGGTTTTAAGATAGAAGATATAGAGCGTCAAATTAATGAAATATATTGGTACCGTATTCAAGGGCCTGGTTCCAGCAGCCCAGCATCTACCCCTGACCGCTTGCTTCTGCCTATGGATACAATACCCAGCTTAAGCGGCAGTACTTTCTACGCGGCAATACAGAAGGCAGGGAAGTGGGCAGTCTACGATAAACATAATAATCCTGGATTGACCAGGAGAATAATCCCTTACCATGAAACGTTGGAGCAGATAATCGGGACTATGTCCCATTACATCAAGGCACCGCCCAAGAAGGACGTAATCCTTGAAGTTGTTTTAGAGGTTGCCGATGATAACCCCTCGATATGGTATGAATATAATGAAGTTACCAAAGTCCGCACCCTGCATCTTCAGGTCGGCCTTTTAGCCGGGATAGCCCCCGCTGATTACCTGCAGTTTTTAGCCCACCACATATCATTTTACATAAATAACCCCAAAGGTAGTGAAAATGCAGCGGTCCAGTATACGTTAGAGTTCCTGACTTCCCATCCGGAATTAATAAGGAAGATAGGCGATTTTGTCAGGGAGTACGCATATGTCCGGATAGATAATAAACTAATTCTGGATATACTGCAATCAGGCTCCCCCAGGCAATATTATCATAGGATAATCTTCAGCAAGTTTATCAGTTTGTTGCGGCAGGGTTTAGTCCTGGGTGAGGGGTTGGACGCGCAAGATATCATAGAGGAGAGTATATTCAGGCTGGTGGTTAAAGACCAGTATTTTGCCATAAGTTTAGGTTATATTCTGGATGCGATGAAAGGAGCTGAGATAGAAGACAAATATATGGTTTTATCCAGGATATTGTTCGAATCTTTTGATTCTTCCGCGCGAGATTTTCCCGATGCTTTTGAAAAAGCCTTTAAGGAAATAACAAGGGTTATCCTGCTGGCTATCGAAAGGAGCCGGGCTATTGAGAATAGGAGAATCGATATCTCGGAATCGCTGACTAAAGATTTTTTCTATCCCAAAGACAGCCACGGCTCATCTGCGGTATCCGTAACCGTAATTGCGGCAGAATTAACCAAAGCCTTTTCGTCTTTAACTGCCGATGAAATAATAAGTATTATCAGTGAGAAATTTTATACCGCAAAAAATAGTATCAGTTGCGACTATTATGTTCTGAATAAAGTAATTCAGGACTCAAGGTCAGCCTTGATAAAGGCCAACAAAGATAGGGTTGCCAAGTTAGTCGCCCCAATCCAGCAGGGGCATAAGCTTAGCCGGGGTAGGCAGCTGTCGCTCATACAGGATATGGTTATAAAGATAATGGCTGCAGAGAAAAGCGCCAGTGAAAAAGGTAACCGGACTTTGATAGCGGTTGTTATTATTTTAATCTACCTGGTTTTTGCTAATCTTACGGTTTATGCCCAAGCGGCGCGCAAACCCACAACCCAGATAACGCCGGAAGAAATAAAGGTTATGGGTAAAACTCCTATCGCAGAAGCAGCTTTAAGTTATGAACAGAATTACAAATTAGCTAAAGCATTTGGTTATTCGCAGACAAAGATAAGAGAGGCTTATAATATCTATGTGGCATTTGAAGTTATAAGTAAAGGGCTATCTGCTTTAGCCAGGCAGCTTAAGTCCTCCGTAGAAAAAATCTATTACCGGGATATCCAAGTCAGGGAAGAGTTAGTCGAGGTGGTCATATATGATACGGGCTATCCTCAGAGATGGTTGAAGTTAGAGATCGACATCCGGGAGAAGATAATTATAGTAACAGCCAAGGGAGGAGCAAGCTCTCCTGTAAATGGTAAGATGAGCAGGTACGAAGATTTTCTTGCTTCATTAAGCCTGACTGTAGAGGATATACCGTTATTGCCCAGTAAATTAAGGCAGGAGTTTCATAAATTAGAGGGCATAAACACAGAGATAGGTAATATTATACTTGTTACTTTGGAGGTAGGGGATGCTATTCTCGGGATGGAACAGATAGTACGCCCTGCAACAGGCAGTTTATTTCAGGCAAGCCTGCCTTTTAAAGAGGCGGGGGTTGATAAAAGATTTGAAAAGATTATTGTTTCCATTGAAAGGTCTATTACGCTGCTGCGCCTGGAAAGCGCCAGAGAGGATATTAAAAAATACAGGATAAGGCCTGCCCTGGAAGAGTGCAAGGAAGCTCTTTCCCGCGGAGAAACGTCTGTTATAAAGGAATTAAACTCAATCAAGAGGGATTTGCGAGAAAGATTGAATAATTTAAAGGAGCAGAGGCAAAGGATAGAGGGCGTTGCCAGGGATATGTTAAGAAGGCACAGAGAAAAAATTGCCGCGCCCAGAATCGTAATCACTGGTTCGCGTTCGAGTGAAAGAGTATCATTATCGTTGGTTGATAAGGCTTTCGAAGATTGGGCTGCCGCAGAAGAAAGGATTAGCCTAACCGATAAGATAATAAAATATTACGGTATCCTTAACGACTACAACATCAGAAGTCCTCCTGGCGTAGGCCATATTAAAGTTATTCTTAGCGATCCCATTGTTAATGAATCAGCCGATTTAATCCTTGAATCCGAACCTGCATTTGAGAGCCTTTCCGCGCTCCAGAGATCAAAAACAATAAACAAAATAATCTCTGAGCATAATATCAGCGGAAAAGACAGGCGGCTCCTGCATCTGGTAAGCTTTACCCCCTTTGGTTATTATTTCTTAAAAAGCGTTCCTCCTCCGGTGAGAGAGGCTCTCACCAGCCATATCCAGGAGCTCTTCGGGGCGATGTTGTTTATTACCAAGAAGAGGCTGGAGATTAGATACGCTGGCGATGGAACCAAATACGGTAATTATCTGATGGCTTGCGGTCTTTCTGAGAACAAGCTTTGGGAATTAACCACCGATGATTTAGGCAGGCCCTTGTACTGGATGCCCGAAGGCAAGGGAGGAAAGAAAATCCTGGCAGATTGGTTTAAACGGCAGGCCGGAGAAAGCAAGAAATATTATCTGGAATTATTTGAAGATTCTAAAGAATTCAGGAGGCACCTGGCTATTTATGAAAGTTACTCCCGGCTGGCTATACTTCACAATAAGATTCTCAGCCTTGATAGGCAGATATACTTAGTCAATTATGAGACTTTGTCCGGGGATAAGGCGGCTATAAGCATTGTTCTTGAGAAAAGCAAATCTTCTTCTCCCATTGAGAATAAATATCATCAAAAAAAGATAGACAGGGAATTTCTTACTGCCATAGCAAAAGAGTTAAAGCAGTATCAGGGCGTATTTAACAAGATAGGACCGGCAGTAAGCATATTTGGTTCGGCCAGAGTCAAGGAGTCTGATTTATGCTTTAAGCAGGCGCGAAAGATCGCTTCTTTACTCTCCCGGGAAGGTTTTTCTATAATTACAGGAGGCGGGCCCGGGATAATGATGGCCGCGAATAGCGGGGCCAGGCCAGGCAGGTTTTCAGTAGGATTAAATATTGAAATACCCGGGGAGCAGAATATAAATAATTCTGTAGGAATAGGCCTGCTTTTTAAGTATTTCTTTATCAGAAAGCTTACTTTTATAAAGCTAAGCCAATTTTTTATCTGTATGCAGGGAGGTTTTGGGACCCTGGATGAACTTTTTGAGATACTTTATCTTAAGGACAATGGGATAATCGCAGGGGCGCCGGTTATTCTTTTCGGTAAAAAGTTTTACAAAAACCTGGTGAATCTGCTTAAAAATATGGAAGAGCGTGGAATATTCCATAAACCGCTCAAAGAATTGATTTACCTGGCGGATTCTTATGAGGAGATACTAAAATTAGTCAAAAGAAATTATGTCTATATCGACTGGAATCAGCATAAGTTAGATAACGTCAGAGCGATCAGGGATTTATATAAAAGCCTGGATAAACTATCCGGCTTTGAGGTTGCGGCCGGCATATTAGGCGAAGAGAGCTATTTGGCGCAGGAAGACGAATATCACCGGATCAAGAGCCTATCCAGGATTTTAACGGATATGGGGGTTAATATGATCTGTCTAAGCCGCGGCGTTTCAGATATTCTCCGCGCAGGCCGCAAAGATTCAGGGAATAATAAGAACAAGTTAAATTCCAGGGTAATCTCTCTTTTTACCAATAAACCCGCGGCGTTAAACTCGCGCCAGGAGGATAACGTTGTTTTAGGATTTCGTTATAATTTTGAACGTAAAATAGCTTTAGTCAAACACGCCAGACTCGGCCTTATTTTTTTCTCAGGGGGTATAAATAATTTAGATTTATTGCTGGAGATATTGTGCATGATTCAGACAGGCAAGTTGCGGCCTATCCCGGTTGTGCTGGTGGGCAGGAAATTATGGAGGGGATGGGATAATTGGTTCAAGGGCGCGTTATTGCCGGCGCGGACAATATCGGATAGAGACCTTAATATTTATACCATAGTAGATACCACTGAAGAGGCCGCAGCTATTGTAGAAGAATTTTATTACACGGGTCTAATTCCTTATCAAAAGCCGCCTTCCTCTAACGGCATCAGTTCCAGCCCAACTACCAACCCCCAAGATCCTATAAAACCAGGTATTAGAGAAACTCCGAGGATATTGATGAACTCGGGGAATATTCTACCTGACAGTAGAAAAGTAATCTCTTATGAACATCGAAATGCGGCCTATAGTCGAATGAATTATTTTCGTTCCCAGGGTAATGGCGGTCCAAGGCTGGCTTTTTCTCAAATCGGTAGTTTGATTTTCGCTGACTTTAAAGATTATAACCTGCTTGGTAATGAAGATAAAAGCAAGGTTCGCCATTTAGCGATCCTTTTAAATGAAATGCACGCGGCAGACATCTCTAGGTTTGAAATATACAACACCCCGGTCATTATTTCTCTTATGCATAAATTTTTGGAAAACTGTATAGTGTTAGATATGGGCACAGGAGACGGGGTTTTGATGTTGGCAGCCCATAAATTGGGAGCGCCGGTAGTTTGGGGAGTGGAGCTATTTAAATATAAAATTAAGAAAGCCAAAGAAAACTTTCTTCTCAATCAGATGGTCCCGGAAAAAGATTATTTTCTGGAGAAAGGGGATATTAAAGACCGCGATTTTATAAAACATTTAGCCGGGAAGATCAATATTTTTGCGAATGATAATCATTATGGCCTGGCCGTTGTTTTTAACATTGGACAATGGGAAGATTGCTCGATTTCAAATTTAGATATACTGAATTTATTGCATTATTTTTCGCCAGTGAAGATAGTCATAGGAGGAGGCCATTTTGTAACCAGCCCGAAAGAAGGACGAAATTTCAATAATGAGGTTCAAAGGGCGCGGAATATTAAAGCCTGGCATAATATTGATCTTACTTCGATTAGGACCGAAAAAGGAAATATTCTTAGCTGCTGGTCTGCCGAGGATTTGGCTGATTTTACCCCTGCCTCTTTTTTAAATACAGCCTCTAGCAGCGTATTAATCAAAGTAAGCAGCCCGCAAAACGCATTAGACTTAAGCCAGGACCCGTCATTCCGGAGAATGCTAGTTTTATTTGAAAAACTGCGCAGCGCATCCGGCAAAGAGCATGCCGAGCTGTTGGATGTGGATTGGAAAGATTACTTGGAGGTGCTGGAATCTGTTTATCAGCTTTCCCCTTTAGCCAAAGACGAGGAATTCAAAGAAATCCCCAGATTAATATACGGATTTTGTAAAAAGATAGAACCAATATTTAATGTCAGCGATTTTACGATAATGTTATTATCAAAGATCGTAGAACTAAACCTTAAGACCACGTTTAATTTTAAATACCTTTCTCCGCTATTCCAAAAGATAGCTATATCAAGGCTGGACTATGATCCATATCTTAGATGGTTTATAGTTTCTCTGCCTGATAAAGGCGCAAAAAAGGCCTTTACCATAGCTGTTTTAAGCGTAGCAGAGTTAATAGATTTTGCCGCTAAGCAGTGGGGCTTGCAGGTAGAGGAATTAAAACGCAGTTATAAAATGTCAGAATCTTCAGCCAAAAAAGAAGCCGGTCTAGGCGAATTCTTCTTACGGGTGGCTGAATTGAGTTTAATTATCCATTGTAACGGCGCAATCGCCGTAGTAAATAACTTGCTCAGCCAGTTTATGTTATTGCAGGGAGGTATTGCGGACCCTTCAACAAGGCATTTCGCGCGTTTAATAAAGAATAATACTCTTCCCGCCCACATACTTAAACACATTGAGATAATAAATATCTACGCCTCATGCCTCCAGCAGAATAACCTTCTGCCTTCGGAATTGATGTATTACCCTGAAAGCGCCCTGAAAAGCGCCTCCAGCCCGATCAGAGTGATAGAGCTGGTTTCTCCTAAGCTCACCCCCATACAGCCTCGCGCTCCGAATGAAGAAGAAAAATCAGGCTCCTCCTCCGGCATTACTCTTAAGAAAACAGCGCTAATTGCATTAACCTTGTTTTTATTTTCCGCAACAACCTTTGCCGCCCCAGCCCAAGCCTATCATCTCGCCAGAAGCGCAGCGCCATTCCTCATCTTATCAGATCAAGAAGAAGGTGATTACAACATTTGGTTCCGCAGGGCAGAGATGCTCTTGAAACAAGGCGATAAAATGTCTGCCAGCCGCGCCTATATGAAAGGTTTTCTGATTAAAGGCGCGTTGGTGGATATTCCTTCTATGTTTGAGACAACAAGAATACAGTCCAGGATTTATATAATGCTTGCCGGTTATCTTAAAGAAGTTGTCTTATTTGAATTCGCTGATTTTGCGCAGGCGCCGGAGGCAATAAAGGCTATACAGGTATATGCGGATAATCTGCGCAGTTTAGCTAAAAAGAAACCTTTGGTTAGGCCTTCTTTGCCGGAGTTACAGAAGATGCTTTTCGCGCTCGCAGAGCAGATCCCGTTTAATCCGCAACAAACCGGCCCCAGCTCAAGCCCGATAACAAAAGAAGTTTTCCCAGGGCCGCTTTTTATGACTTCTGCCAAGAATAGGCTTTATAAAAGAACAGACGGGGATTTTATCTGCGGTAAGTCAACCGGTTTCTGGAAGATTATCGATCCTTTTGAGAACATTTTTACAACCTGCACCTGCAATATCTTTATAGATAAAGATGGCAGTATCTTTGTAGCCCACAATAAACTTTTTCCCATAGGCAGGCAAGATGCGTTTAATTTGATAGAGGATTGGCAGCTATATCTTGCAGGTGCAAATAACAAAGTGCTCTGCGGGACAACAACCGCTCTTATAGTGAACCAGCATCTTACTGATCCTGCTGCTTATTCTTTCCGGAAGGCCTTTTGTAGCAAAGGCATGCCGACAGGAAAGATATTTAAAGACCCAGTGCCCCGTAGCCACAAGGTAAGGACTGTAGGCATCTTTATTTGGCCCGAAGATTCCCTTGTGGAGACCGCTTATGCCACATCTTCCTGGTTCGGTGAGTGCGACATTTTTGAGGTCCATCAGTATGATCTTAAGGCTGGTTTTGTTAACCCCGCGGTTTATCACCTGAAAGGTTTATCCAGCTCTCCAATATACGCTAAGAAGAATAAGAATGCCGCTGAAAGAGAACGCAAGGCTTTTGAAAAGAAAAGAAGGAAAGCCAGGAGTCATTTTGTTTCTGCTGCTATAGGGATACTCAAGGATAGAGCCGGCAGTGTAAATTTATTTCAAAAAAAAGCTTTAAGGATGGTCTTGAGCTTCACCGGTACTGATGAAGGTTCTGAACAGAAATTTAACAATCTGGTAGCTGCCGGGCTTATGAGCGCACAAGACAAGGAGGTTATCCTGGGCATAACAGCAGAGGGGAAGAAAGAAGCTGAAATCAAAGCAGAGAGATTCAATATACTGAAGTTATACCATTCCGTTATTGAGCAAATAGCGGTTATGGAGCCAGAGATTCCTGCGTCAGATATATTAAGGGTCCTTTCTTCCGGTTATACCTATGCGGTCATCAAAGAGGTAGCGTCGATTCGCGCCAAGGGCGTATCCGGGCTTATAAGATCATTTCACTGGCAGAATAGAAACCGGGTTTTATTGTTAAAAATAATCTCCGGGGAGTTTTTAAAAGAAAAACAGATAAAAATGAATAATGGTTCCAAGGCGGTTATTTATTATCTGGGAGCTGTCTTTGATTTTACGTTTCCCCCGAATTCTGCGTACTACCGGGACTTATTAAACAAGAAATTCACTTTCCGCGCGACTGCCAGCGAAATCGTAATCTCAAACAAAGCCAGTAAAGAAGAGTGGGTATTTAAGATAAAGGATGGCGTCATATATGATTTAAGAGGTGCGCCCATAGAAGGGACAAGTTTGACGCGGAAGCCGGGTAGGATCAAACCATATATTACGCTCTGGCGGTATATTCTGGCAAAAGAAGAAGTATTCCAGATAGACAAGGAAACCACGGGTAAGAATTCAGCTATTATCCATTATTTAAGCGCAGAATTTGCGTTATGGTTCCCAGAAGGCTCTATTTACCGCCGGGATTTATTAAGCGGGAAGTTTATCTTTCGCGCCACAGCCCGCGAAGTCGTAATTTCTAACAAAGCCAGCAAAGAAAAGTGGGTATTTAAGATAAAGGACGGAACGCTCTATGATCTGGAGAATAAGCCTCTGGCAGTGGTTGATTTCACTAAATCCAGGGTTCAGCCGTATATCCGGATCTGGATTCCTATCTGGAAGAATTATATCCATAATTTGGCGCTGCGGATGAGAGAAGAATTCCTATTCAAAGATGAGAATACGCTATTAAAAGAAATGGATAATATTTACAAAGGATGGGGTATGGCATACCCCGGGAAAAATAGCCGGATGGAATTATTTAGATATATTGCCGGCATTTCGGGCATACCCGGATTGCAGAAGATCAGCCGAGAAAGCCCCTCGGATATCCAGATAAAAGAGGCGTTTAAATGGTATTTTGCCGGCGATAAACTTAATGCCGGCTTGCTTTCTATCGGAGCAGATTTAAAAAACAGGCTGCATCTTAAAGAGATCAGTAATTTCCTCAGGATAAATTTTCCGAATATGATGCATGGTTTTAATAGGGGCAGCCCCATATCATTAAACACTGGCGACTATGTAGACTATGCCATTTCCGAGATTAAGTCTAAAGGGCATATGGGAAAAACGGTGTTGACAATTTTCTTATATTCTGCATTAAGGGGTTGCGGGGATATACGTAAGGCGCTTAAGGTCCTGGTGGATCAGGGGATAGCGATTAACCATATTGATGTGCAGAAGATGCAGGCAGAGGGATGGCTAAAGAAAGAAGACATTATCAGGAACACCAGGCAATTTCGTAATGTCCCGGCAGGAGAAAAGAAAACCCCCCTGGCCCCGCAAACAAGAAACAACAACGCAATAGCAGAGGCGAAAGCCAGGATTGCCAGAAGACACTTAGAAATAAAAGAGGCTGTCAGAGAACTGTTACAAAATCGTATACCGCCTGAAGAAGTCTTTGAAATCTTACTTTCTAAGTTCCCACCGATATACGGCAACTTAATAGAAAAGACAATAAAAGTTACTGCGCAATACTCCGAGCTGGAAGCAGGGGAGGAAGGAGATATTTCCTCCTCGGAGGAAGCGTTGGATCTTTTTGAGATTGTCGCCGATTCCGGGAAAGGATTTTTCGGTTCTGCCAGTTCCGCAGTATTAGACGATAATCTACTTTCCCCCGAATTGACTGCAAATGCGCCCCTGGCGGTAAGCTCGCCGCTGTTGTTTAAATATTCCAGGGAAATAATTAAAAGCCTATTTGTTATCACGCGCAGTATCCTTGACCCGCGGGTAAGTAATACATCTTTCATAAATACTTTTGGAAGGTTGAAGTGGTTGATATTATTTATCGATGAATTAAAATCTAGGTTGATCCGCGGGCCCATCAGATTTTTATTGGGCAACATATGGACGCGCATAATATTGATGCCGATAATAGGAGTATTGGGTTGGGCCCAAAATACTATTATATGGGCTGAGGACGCGCAGGGAAGGATTGCGCGCTTTCAGCTTAAGCAGACGGTTTATGACAGAAAAGGCAAGCCATTAACCATCCGGCGCCTTAATCAACGCATGGGTGCCCTCTACATCAAGACCCCTGAATATGGGTATCATTTTGAATTGCTTTCAACAGATGTAAGCCATCGTCCTCCGAAAAGGAATACCCGAGGCAACAACAAGTTAAAAAAGCAGGCCAGCTCTCCTTTAAACACAAAGAGAAACGATTTATTTGATTATTACCCTCTTGGTTTCGAGGATGATATAGGAGAATTTAAAGGATGGTTCTTTCCTTTAGGTAGCCTCTTCCAGGATAGACGGATTTGGGATTTATCGCCTGGCCTGGCAGGATATTTGATAAGAGATAGGCCACATACGGGATTAGATTGGGCTTATTATTTGAACAATGATAAGGCGTTAGCGATACCCGGGGATACAAAAATCGTGGCTATTAGTAACGGCAGGGTTGTTATGGTTGACTATAAAAACGATTTAGTTGTTATAGAACACAAAGGCATAGCCCTGGTAACCTATGGCCATATAGAACCGGGAAGAGGGGTTAAAGAAGGCGGCAGAGTAAAGGGCGGAGAGGTCATCGGCTCTTTGTCTGCCGCATTGATTAACGGGCCGCTGCATCTGCATTTGATGACCGACAGGATTACCGGAAAGAAACGGAATGGAGAATCCAGGATTATTCCGGATGACCCGGCTAAGTTTAAAGGCATATGGAACCTTTGGCAGGCAGGCGAGATGCATCTTGCGCATTATGGCCGAGTGGAAGGGAAATCTTTGTTTATCCCGCAAGAATCCTGGCAGCAAAAGGGGGAAAATATAGTCTATCGAGTCAGTTCCGCATCCAGCCCGATTGAAATAGATGCCCAGAGCCATAAAAGAGTTGCCGGATTGGCAGAAAGGCTGGCTGATGTTCTAGCAGCTAGAGATTTTCCCCTGGCTACAAATAGATGCAAAGAACTTTTGGGTATTCTGAACAATTCTTATGATGCGGGTAATTATAAAGAAGCGGCAGATGTCATTTTATTTTTTGTAGTTACAGGAGACCCTTACCAGTCCCCGCAGCACATATTTTCTAAAGGCAGATTAAACGCCGCGCAATGGAGGGGTATCTTAGATATTATAGATTCAGAATTAATGGCGCGCCCGCAGAACATATTTCTCTTTCTGGAAAAGGCGATGTTGTTAGAGGCTTGTTTACAGGCGGGATTTTTTGGGTATTATCAACGGGGTATGGTTGATATTGAAAGAATATGCAATATGGGATGCGACGACGCCTCTTTAGTATCTACAAAATGGCTTATTGCTATGTTGGCGGTAAAAAGATATATCACAAAC
>JAHKAP010000048.1 GCA_018825985.1 Candidatus Omnitrophota bacterium | reverse complement strand
TGTCAAGTTTTTTTGTAAAATCTTTTGTAAAATTATTTCAAAGGGTATTCTCACTCAGGGCGCCCAGAAATATGGCGCGACAGAAAAACTCTCTGTATACAGGTAGGATATAAACACACAAACACACAAAATTGTCTTTCTATTTTCCTGCTTTATGCTAGAATACATTTGATTAGCTAACCTGACATCCACAAATGGGAAAAAATACTCATAATAAAATGCTACCTACAAACGATTTAATTATACGCTCTGCTTTAAAAAAAATTTTGGAAGAACGCCATGCGAACGATGAAAAAGTACGAATAATAGAAGAACTAGGTATTCAACATGGCACAGCCAGAGTTGATATTGCCGTCGTGAATGGGGCATTACACGGCTACGAGATTAAAAGCGACCAAGATACCCTCCAACGATTGCCTGAACAAATGGGTGCATTTAATTCTGTTTTCGATAAAATGACCCTGGTTGTTGGAAAAAAGCATTTGTATGAAGCGATAAACATGATCCCTGACTGGTGGGGCATTACAGTCGCAAAGTTCAATTCAAATTCTTTAGTAACATTTAACCTTATCCGTGATGGAGAGTTAAACAAAAGGCAAGATAGCGTTTCAATTGCTCGACTATTATGGAGGGAAGAAGCACTTGGAATACTAAAAGAAAAAGGTGAAGCTAAGGGTTTTTATTCAAAAACTAGAGATTTAATTTATGAAAAATTATCTATGGTGTTTGATCAAGAAAACCTCGGTGAGAAAGTGAGAGAAACTCTATTCCTTAGGAAAGATTGGAGACCTGATTCGCCACTAATACTAAATGGTGGTTAATGCCAGCCGTGATCCACGTTTCGGTACTACCTGTACCCCCCAACTTCTTATTCTTCAGATAAACATCACAATGTTTGGCTTTTAGCGCAACATATTTATCACCGTAACTAAAGCTTTCACCATAAAAACGCCTATCCTGAGACAAAAGCTTCGCACTGCCTAAATACATTTCAAATCTATGTTTTTTCCCTTTCATAATTAGCCATTCGTCTTCTAATGTATATTTGATACTTGTTGTTGGGTGGTAAAATTGTGTAGCTTCTTTATAGATCGGGTGCTGAATAGTATAATCGGCAAATGCCGGTTTTCTTTTCAACGTCTTTCCAGTTACATGCCCCTTCCAACTTATCCAGTCAACTCGCGGGATGAGATTTTCTTCGTCAAGCTTATAGGCAGATAAATCCTCGGGGAAAGAGCCGCTAGCAAAACTAAATGTCCGCCATTTCGTTAAATTAGGAAGATCCTGAACCATCCCTAAATATTTAGAGCATTTATTGCCATTACTCTCCGCTTCTTTGACATCTACGAGAAGATCAATATCTTTCTCTTCTAATTTACCGACCGACAGAAAGTTCGCAATATCTTGATTCAGCTTATTTAAATCAACGAAATCAGGGCATATTAGTCTTAAACATAGCCCACATTTATTTTTCTTTGCCAGTGAATAAGCGACTTCTTTAATCTTTTGCTCATCGTATAAATGCACGATAGGTATAAAAACGCCTCCAAGGTCATGCCCACCCTGTGATATCGCAACAAGGGCCTTGGCTTTAAGAGGAGTGGTATATAACAGGCTAACATCTATGAAGATGGGCGCTTTACCCCAAACCTCTATAACTTTTTCCGGTATCTTAGGTAATTGTTCTTCGAATTTTACAACAATATCTTCACGTTGATCTCCCGGTTTGCCTTTAGACATCACAAACTGAAGTAATGGGGTAATGTGTTTCTTGTGTTTTTCTTCAAGAACTTTTAAGGCGCTCTGTTCTGCGCGTTTCCATTTCAATATTGGTACATAATGTTTTGAACTAAACATATTATTTATCCCATTCTATATTAGTAAAATATTGCCTAACCTTAGCAGCATTTACAATTTTATTTAAATAGACATATTTATTACCTTTATGTCTGATTTGTCCAGCAATAATCGCTACATGCACTCCGAGCTCATTTGCTAAGCTATCTGCTGCCATAGAAGAAGGAATAAGTCTAGCAGGGCTTACTTCCCATTTTGCTCTTGGTAAGAGAGCCTCTTCTGCTAATGCGTCAGCTTGTCGTTCATTCTCATCTAAATTAATCGTTTTAATCCCCTCGATCTCATCGTAAAAAAGACTAATGCCGCTATCATAATGCTGAGAAAGATGCGCTAATTCATGCATTAATGTGAACCAGAAATTATCTAACCTGTCATATCTAAGTGTTAAGCCTATAACCGGGTTATCTTTATTAATTAAAATAGTAGCACCGTCTAAGTAAGTTTTCGAGAAATGCTTCTCGATTACTAATACAATTCCGCGTTCTTTCAAATATTCTTGAGCCAATATGGGCCCATTGTCCTTTACGCTTAATCTTGCTAGTTTTTGCATAAATTGGAGATCAACAGTGCCGCGATGGTATTTCTTTGCCATTTTAATTTTATTGGCCTTTTTGAACACATAAGCAGCCCACGCGGCTAATGCATGTTTATCTGAAAGCGGCGAAGATCTGTAATGCGATTTACGTGCCATCCCGACAAGTTGTGCAGGAGACCCGACTGGTAAAAAG
The DNA here is from genome assembly GCA_018825985.1 of Candidatus Omnitrophota bacterium. Taxonomy (GTDB): domain Bacteria; phylum Omnitrophota; class Gorgyraeia; order Gygaellales; family Profunditerraquicolaceae; genus JAHKAP01. The sequence continues at coordinate 432 of JAHKAP010000048.1, read as the reverse complement.
AAATTCTTAAGTAGTTCGACTCTACTATACTTTTTCAATGAAATGCCGCCAAAGTAACCCCTCTCCCCCATTTCTGTCACAAGGCGATCATCCCAACTCTGGTATTCGGTACTGTTTTCCGAATCCGGTTTTCGAATAAGTACTTTTGCAGGAATACCAAGCCCAGCTTCAAGAGCCCTAACCATTTCAAGAGTTAATTGACGTTTACCTGAAAGAATCTCCGATACCCTGCTTCTGCTTCCAAGATAAGGAATCAAGTCGCCTGGTGAAAGACCAGCCTGCTCCATTCTAAATTTAATCGCTTCAATCGGATCCGGAAGTTGTTCAGGAAATGCCGTCGTTTCGTAATCCTGAATAAGAGCACTAAGAAGACCAAGCTGCTCCCCTTCTTCTGAGTTGGGATCTGGATCGCGATCCATTAAATCTTCAACC
>JAHKAP010000047.1 GCA_018825985.1 Candidatus Omnitrophota bacterium | reverse complement strand
TTGACAGTAAATGAGAAACTTTTCTGGTCAACATCGATGCCGATAAAAATATCGTATTCTTGTGGGGTATATACCATGCTTTCCTCCTCCTTAGAAAATGGTTAGACTATTAGCCTTTAGTTTACACCATTTCTGGGAAAGCTTGGCGCTCTAAACATATTATCTATTATGGTAGGAGGTGATGCTATATGCCTAGAACAGTAAGAAATGTTCCTGAGCAAGGATATATACATGTGATGTGCCGAGGTAATAATAAACGAAAACTGTTCTTCCGACCCAAGGACTATAAGTTATTCTGGAAGATGGCGCTGCTATTTAAACAGACAGAAAAGGTCAAGATTTATCATTATGCTCTAATGCCCAATCATTTCCACTTTATGGTAGGAGTAGATGACAATAGCGATTTAGCTAAGTTTATACAAAGGCTCAGCCTTACCTATTATTACTATTTTAAGAAGCGACATCAATGCGTAGGGCATCTATGGCAAGGGCGGTTTAAGAGTAAGGTTATTGACGACGAGGCCTACTATTTGCAGTGTGGAAAGTATATCGAGCTTAATCCTGTAAGGGCTAGATTGATTAGTAAGCCTGAAGCATACCCATTCTCAAGTTATAGGGTATATGTATTGGGAGTAGCAGATAAACTAGTAGATATAGATCCTTACTATATTGAATTAGGAAGCAGTATTATAATAAGACAACAATTTTATTTAAAGACGATAATCAATGAGAATATTAAAAAAAAGATAGATTGTACCCATCAGAACGAAGAAGTGCAAAGTGACTTGTTGCAACCTATTGATTATAGTTAGGTTGCGTGAAAGGGACCTGACCCCTAGGGTGATGACCCCTAGGGTGACCCATAGGGGGTTCTAAACCTTATAGACGGTGTCTTTTTTGCGGACCCGGGAGTTGACTAAAATGCCGATTTCATCTCCCTTTTTGGCTTCCTGAATAGTAACCCGGTCAATCTGCATCGAAACTATTACCTGCTTAAAATCAGTGGTATGGCCCTTAATTCTGACCTTCTCCCCGGATTTAAGCGGCGCTTTTAATTTGATAACGCCAGCTCTGACTTTAGGAAAATAATGGGTTATCTCACCCAAAATCTTCCCTTTCTCCAAACCCGGCACTGATTTCTTTTTAAAAACCTTCTTCTTAATTACTTTTTTATTTGCCGGCTTTTTTACCGGTTTTCTGGATAATTTCTTTATCGCTTTTTTCGCCGGCTTTTTTCTGATAATTTTTTTCTTAACTATCTTCTTTACCTGTTTTTTATTACTTTTTTTAAGGGGCATTTTTACCTCCTTAACCTTTGACTTCCAATAAAGAATCCATCTGTCCATAAGGATTCATGGCCCGGTTCGAATTATTGGGGTCATCGGTCCATTTACCATCCATTACAAAACGGTAACGGTAATTTCCGGATAACAAACTTAAGCTTTTGGTCCAGGTGCCGTCATGTTCGAGCATCCGGCTGTTATCATCGATCTTCCAATCATTAAAATCGCCTACCACATAGATCTCTTTGGCATCCTTAGCAGCCAAAGAAAACACCACTTCGGTTAATCCGGGCAAATTTTCTTTTATGGCCTCGGCCATTTTTTCTTTGATCTGTGACATCGTAACTTCATGACCCGTAGCCTTATCCTGGGTAATGATCTCCCTGGATAAACTGTAATAATCTTTGGCGCCCCGGCAATACTTATCGTATTTAAAGATATGGGTCCCCTGGTTCTGGGCTTCTTTTAATTTAACATTAACATGGATAATAGTTCCGAACATCCTGGATCCGAAAGCCGACTTGATCCGCTCCAGCATTATGAAAGAATGCCTAAGCCTGGAATCAAAGTTAGCCACCAGCACCCGGTATTCAACCACGTGATTTAATCTATCTTTTACCAGATCAATTATACTGATCAACTGCTTTAAGCCTTCCAGGGAAAAACGGCTGGCTTCCACAGGAATGATAATCTCGTCAGTCGCCCTGAGCGCGTTAACCGTTAATATTCCTAGATTCGGAGGGCAATCAATTAAGCAATAATCATAATTACCCTTAAAAGCACTCAAGGTATCGATTAAGCGGGATTCCCTACCGATCTCATAAGCTAATTCCTGTTCTAACGTGCTTAAAACAATGCTTGAGGGAGCGATATCCAGATTCGGCCCCAGGTTTTGAATGATATCTTCAAACCCGGCCTTCTTATTGGTTAATTTGGAGAGGACATTATAAATACTTAAAGAGGATTCAATGTTTAAACCGGCAGTGGCATGTGACTGGGGGTCCAGGTCTATCAATAACACTTTCTTGCCGTTATTGGCCAATGACGCAGCCAGGTTTACCGCAGTGGTAGTCTTGCCGCACCCGCCTTTTTGATTAGTAATGGATATAATCCGCATTGCCTCCCTCCTATCTAAATAAAGTTACACTTTCTATGTAGACAGCGCCGTCCTTATCCTGCGCATTCCATTCCTCGATAATAAAAGACAATTCCAAAATCTCGGTCCAATCAGTGATCCCCTTGAAATCAGCCAGGTCCAATTTGTATAATTTCCAATTCTTGGCTACATCCTTTATGTAAATCTCGCCTTTTTCCTTAAAAGCGTTAGCGAACTCAACCCGTATAGAAATAGTATCCCGATTATTAGCCTTTTTTAAGAAAAATGCCAATTGCTTAAATTTAGAAAGGTCCGCTTTCTTCAGGTTCAAAGAGTATACTTCTTTCTTACCGGTATTGAAATGATAATTTATTTTTATTACATCAGGCTGGAGTACCGATGAATTCTGGGTCGTTAAAGGCTTGCGTTTGATCTGGAGAGCGATCGATAGCAATATAGCCAGACAGGCGATAATAGCCAGGCTGATATATAAATATTTTTTAGATACCTGCGGCGGCTGATTTTTAAGTTGATTTTTCTTACGAAGGGGAGTATCTAAATAAATATGGGCCAAATGTTCGTATATATCGGTCTTCTCCATATCGTAAAAGTATAGCATACAAACCCCTTATCTGTCAAGGAGTTAAAGGCTTACTTAAATATTCAGGAATTTCCTTCTTGAGCAGTGTATAAAAATTCGTCATATGCATACGAAACAAAGAATCAAAATAACCGGGATAATCTTCGCCGAACCACCAGAACCAGTCGCTCCCCTCTAAAATATACATTTGTTTTAAAACCAGGCCTAAATCAATGTTCGCGCCGGAATTAATGCTCGCCTCTAATTCCTTCCTGGCCAGAGCCAGCCACTCCCAGGCTTTTACTTTATAAGGATTGCCGATCCATTTACCGAATTCAGTATAAATCCAGGAACCCGCGGCAAGCCTAGGGATCTGATGTTTTGCTGGATGATCATTTAAATAATCGCTTATAGTAACGGTCTTTATACTTTCTGATTCGGACAAACGCTGATAAAGTAACTCCAGAAAATCATGGCCGTCATTTTTATAATACTCCCAGGCATTTTCACCGTCCATAGCTATAACCACTAAAATATCCTCATTCATTAGCGATCGGTTAATATTTTCCAGGTGAGTAATAAAATCCTTAACCGCGTCTTCCGCTTTCCAGGCCTGATAAACAAAACCTATGAGGTCTGAAAGATTACGGTCCCGGAAAACTATATTTAAATACCCGTCTTTTCTTTTTAATACATGGGGCTGATACAAAAGGCGGGTATTTCTTTTTTTGCTTTTTAAGGACCTGAACAAGACTCCCTCATCAGCCACGATCCAGTTGATGCCGGATTTAATAAACAAAGGCAGGATATGCTCGCTCACCGCCTCCTCAGACGGCCACATCCCATTCAGCTTTAAGCCAAACCTTTGCCGGTAAAATTTTACCGACTCATCAATCTGGGCCAAGGCATCCTGGATATATGAAAAATTAACCTTGGGCAATACGGTTTTACTATTGGCTTCTTTAGCGATATTAGTATTAGAAAGCAAAGGTAGGATCGGATGATAATAAGGGCTCATTGTCACCTCAATCTGGCCTTTAAGTCCATACTCCTTATAAGCAGGGATAATCCCTTTTAAGATCTCCAGCTGTTTTTCTAACACTATCCTTTTTTCTTCTTCCTTGAAAAACCGCCCCTTCCCTTCTATTTTTTTTAATTCCGGCATTTCTCTGCGGAAATAAGGATCAATCCAGGCTAAATTAAACCAAACCTGCAAATCCAGAAAATCCTGGACACTAAAATCATCCCCGGATTGCTTTTTTAAGTAAAGCTGATAATACCTGGGAAAAATAGATATAACCTTATCCGGATTTATGCTGAAAAAATTATTTAATAGGAACTCTTTTTCTGCAGATGCCAATTCTAATGCCGGCTTAAGGCTAAGCTCCAGGAATTTATCTTTAACATTGCCGCTAAGATAATCTTCGGTCTGCTCTATTAAAGAAGGAACCAAATTGAAAACAAGGTTTATCTTGGGATAATTTTTTAGCATCAAAACCATATCCAAATAATCCTTAGAGCCATGTAAACGCACCCAGGGCACATCCGCAACCTTAGTCAGGAGATTTTTGTAATACGGCTGATGCATGTGAAAGATGAAAGCGAGATTTAACATTATATTACTTTCGGCAACAAAAAACCCCTGGGGAATTTCTCCCCCAGGGGTTTTTGCTTACATTGAATCTTTATTAGAAGGTTACCTTTAGATATGGCATTACCGAAACTGCGCTTCTGGCATCTGAAAATGCCTTGCCAGGGAAGAATGTGCCGATATCCAAACCAATCTGCACATCTTCGGTGTAGTCGTATTTAGCGAACAGATCCAGCGCGCTTCCGCCGTCTTTGCTTTTGGTCATAGTCAATGTTTGAGCGCTATAAGCGTTACTTAAACCAACCTCATTTAATTTAGCCGGGAAGTGATAATAACCATAGTTAGCGCTCAAAGTAACATCATCCACGGGCTTCATTTTACCTCTAAGATTCGTTACTACACAACTAGTCATTGAAAAATGGTTGGTAAATATGTTAGGTGCCTGTCCTTCTTGCATTGTATCCCAATTGCGATAGTATTCATCGTTTCTCTGATTATCACCTGACAAATATGTAAAAGTTGCTCCGAGTGCCGGATCAAACTTTTTACCCTTAAATGTATAGTCTGCCATAGCCTGGATCGCGTAAGCCCTGCGTTTTGATGCGGTATCAGTAGAGGTCGGAGTACGATTCCCAAGCTGGCCAGCTAATTCTAAGGATGTTTTAAGGTTAGCTATAGGCGCAAGATAACCTAAAATACCTATAGTATGAATTTGTTGGCTACCTTTTCGGGGAGCAGCACCAGTAATGGCCTCTGCTGTTTTGCCATCAACCTTGCTGAATACGTAGCCCTGAACTGATGCCTTTTTGTTGAACTTATAAGCAGCGTTGATTCCGTATACATCAACGTTGTCATTACGATCAGTGTTAGGGCCCTCTTCTATCTTGGCATACAATAAATCAACTGTCAAAGGATCATAGTCTAAGGTTGCCCGCATGGCATCCATAGATTTTCTTAAACGCTGATCTTTGGGAACACCGTTAGCATAATTGGTGGCCCTAGCTGTGTCACCACTAGCTAAATTTGTTGCTGATGTGCCAGAACCAATAACCAGACCATTGCCAAACTTTACTGCTTGACGGCCGATCTTTAAAGTTAAAGGCGAATAAAGAAACTCTTTTAAGGTTACATAAGCTAAATCCAAATCAATGGAAGTGCTGCTGACATCGCCGTTAGTGTCGGTCGGGATTCTCTCTAAGCCCCAGGCCCTTTCATTTAATAATTTTACTACCACGCCAACGTTATCAGTTAAATCCGCACTCACATTAATCTGCACGTGCGTTATTAAACGGTTACTGGTATCATTTTCCTTATCACCCATGGTAGTGCTTTGGCTTAAACCAAAATTCTTCTGGTGCAATGCCTGCATCAAAATTTCACCGCCTACCTTGACATTCTGAACTTCTGCGTAAGCACCAAAAGTGATGCCAACCACAAAAGCCAACGTTAACACTAAGATTAAACGTTTACTCATTTCTTTTTCCTCCTTTGTTTATTTTTATTAGAAGTATGCCGTTTCTATTTCTAACTGGGGCTTTGAGCCTCCAGGTGATTTTCACATCTACTTTTTACCGTCTTTAGCTGACTTCTGACTCTTAAGCCTGCTCACCTCCTCCTTCGCCTTAAGTTAATCAGCCTCTACGGTATATGAACTCTGCTGCATTTTCTCTTTTTTAACATATACCTTCATATTTGTCAAGTATTTTTTTAAAATTTGCGAAAACGTTTTCAAATAGCCGGATACGGTAAAATTTGACTATAACCCAATCATGGCTATGGCGTTACCGGAAAAATCATTTTCTAAACCCAAGTGGTATTTTTAGTTCATTTAAAAAAGCGGTGTCTTTCCCTAGTCAGCTTATTCAGAAAAAACATTCAGTTGCCTGACCATAATTGCCTCCTCTGCCTATACCTATAATACGCAGAGGTCATCAAAGGCTCCATGGCCAGGATAAGAAACAGCAACCTTCAGGCCCTTTTCATAAGCTGCCTGGGTTAGTCCTCATCTCCGAAAACAAAATAAATTTTTAAAAACTTAGCTGATAACATTATAAATAAACCAACCTCCAAAACCTAAAAGAACAAACGCGCATATCGTGATTACTGTTTGCTGGACCTTAGGGCTCCATAAATACCGGGACTTAAACACAGCCAACGAAATAAATGAACACCAGAAAAAATCGCAGAGCCAATGGATTATAACAAACAATATAAAACCCATTACCCCATATTTACGGGTGGTTAATATCAAGGCGGCTCCGATAGTTGCCCACCACAAGAGAAAATACGGGTTAAGGGCGGTAGTAAATATACCTGCTGCCAGAGAATTATTATGATTGTCTTCGACTGAAGCAAAGGAGGTTTTTCTCTGCCTGAACATCTGATAACCCATAAAAATAAGCATTAAACCGCCAGAGAGGCTTATAGCGATCTTAACAATATCCGAGGTAAGTAAGCGGGTGAAGCCGAGGTAGATCAGGATCATTAAGGGGATCTCGACTATACCATGGCCGATACTGATCAGAAAACCGCTGTTTTTATTTTTGTAACCTTTGACGACTGTGACCGCGAATAAAGGCCCGGGCATCATTACCCCGGATAAAGAGATAAGGACTACGGAGGATAGAAAAAATAAAATGTCCCAGTTTAAATTCATCCCAGAGTAAGGGGACAGGTCACCTAGTCATTTTTATTTGACTGGGTCTTTGGCCCTGGTGTCCCAGGAAGATCTCCTGGTAGAAATCTTTTGGGATTTTGGGCCTAAAGAAATAGTAATTGTATAATTATTGCCCTTGCCGGATATAGTAATAATACAGCTTTCCCCCTCCCGGTCAAAATTCAAAATCTTTTCTCCGTATTCAATAACATTCAAAAGATTCCAGTTATACATCACCATCTGTTCTTTAAAAAAATTTACTACCTGGCCAGGATTGGCCTTCCCCTGGTATTTCAATAAACCCACCCTCACTCCAGCGCTCTCAAATGAATAAGAATCCTGAGATAGAGACTTAAACCCGGAGGGGATAGGAATATCGCTGAATTTTAATAAACCCGAAGGCTCCAGCATAGCTTCATCCTTGGGCAAACCCGGCTTATCACTGGAAGTTGTTGCGCAGCCCAAAATACCGGTAATGAAAATTCCAACTAATAAAATAACTAAAATGCTCCTCATTTCTTCCCCCTTTCGCCTAAAAAGTTAGCTACGTCTTTATAAATATCTTCTATTTGCTTAAGGCTTAAGCCCGATTTTCTGGCAATAGCTATGACTTTCTCCGGGCTGATAATATCATCGGGCGAATGACTATCTGTGTTAATGATCAGACGGGCGCCGAACTTAAGAGCTTTTTTAATCACATAGGCATTAGCCAAAGAATGCCCTTTACGGGTAGTTACTTCCAGGAATATGCCTTTATCCCTGGCTAATTTCACATCCTCATCAGTGATCTTCCCGGGATGAGCCAGGATATCGATATCCGATTCCAGGGCCGCGCGGTTGGTTCCTGCGATCATCGGTTCAACCGGAGTCTCTCCGTGGGCTATAATAATCTTGATTCCCTTTGACCGGGCTAATTTGGTTAAAGGTTTAAATTGTTCAGGCGGTATATGGGTCAATTCAATGCCCGGAAAAACCCGGATCGCAAAATCCTTAGGCCAGTGCCGAGAAAACTCAACTATCGATCGGGCATTTGAACTGATATTACCATAGTCGCTATGGTCAGTAATGGCAATTGCCTTATACCCTTTGTCCATATAACGGACTGCTACTTCCGAAGGAAGCAGCTCTCCATCGCTTAATAGTGAATGGCAGTGCAGATTATACATTCTCATATTTCCTTAGGGACACCCTCCCAGATAAAGCTAAGGGTGTCCCTATTATTTTTGTATGGGGACACCCTGACGATTAGCTGACGGGGTGTCCCTGCCTTGTCTGTCTTGTGCGCCTGGCAGGAATCGAACCTGCCGCACGCAGTTTAGGAAACTGCTGCTCTATCCTTATGAGCTACAGGCGCAATTCAATGACCCTTAAATTTTATCAAAGAATAAACCGGATACCCTTTTAGTTTTTCTTTACCTTTTAAATCCACCAGTTCGATCACGAAAGCGATCCCGGCAATCTTCCCCATTAGCTGTCCGACCAATCCAGTCACAGCTTTAACTGTGCCGCCAGTAGCTAAAAGATCATCCACAATTAAAACTTTAGAACCAGGTTTAATAGCGTCCTCGTGGATCTCCAAGGTATCAGTGCCATACTCCAACTCATAAGTAGCAGATATAGTTTTAGCCGGAAGTTTGCCTTTTTTGCGCACCAGGACAAAACCCGCGCCTAGTTTATAGGCGACCGCACTGCCAAAAATAAATCCCCGGGATTCAACTCCTACTACGATATCTATACCTTTATTCTTATATTTTTCGGTTAAAGCGTCTATTGATTCCTTGAACGCTTTTTTATCTTTTACTAAAGTGGTGATGTCGCGGAATATGATCCCCTGCTTGGGAAATCCGGGAATGCTTCTTACTGCATCAGCCAGATTTGTTTTTTTCATCTAATCTCCTCTTTCTTGACAAAACTGCGCAGTTTTCTTAGCGCCCCTTCCTCGATCTGACGGATCCTCTCCCGGGATACCCCTATTTTCTTTGCTACTTCTCTTAAAGTATGGGTCTTTCCCTTAACTAGGCCAAAACGCATATCCAGGATCACTTTTTCCCTGACTGTCATTAATCCCAGCAGGTCCGTAATCCTCTCCTGATCAAATATGCGCCTGACCTCAGCGTCAGGGGCCACGGCTTTTTCATCCTCAACCAGATCCGAAACCTGGCTCTCGTCTTCTTCGCCGATAGGCGCCTCTAAGGACGAGGTTTTACTAGTTAACCAAAATTTTACCTCTTCCATATGAGTAACGGATATCTTCATCTTTTTAGCTATTTCCTGATCAGTGGGTACCCGTTTTAACCTTTGAGACATAACCTCACTAGTCTTCTTCCATTTAGTCAGACGTTCATTCATATATACTGGAAGCCGGACCATTTTACCTTGTTGGCTGATCGCTCGGATAATACCCTGCCTGATCCACCAAGCAGCGTAAGTGGAAAAACGATAACCCCGGAGGTGGTTAAATTTATCCACCGCCTTCATCAGGCCCAGATTACCCTCTTCAATCAAATCCAGCAGAGGTATACCTAGATGATAGTACCTTTTGGCTATATTTATTACCAGCCTCAGGTTAGCCCGGATCATCGCCTTCCGGGCACGTTCATCACCTTTTTTTATCTTCTTACTTAACTCTACTTCCTGCTCTGCAGTCAGGAGCGATATGAGCCGGACTTCCTTCAGGTAAGTCTTTAATGCTTCCATATATTTCCCTCAAAGTTGACCTAGGTAGAGGAGAAGGCAAAGGCAGAGAAAAAAATAAATATTCAATCAGCTCTCTATCTATACCTATATCTTTACCAATTATTTCTTCTTGGTCCTCAACACTGCCTGGGCTGCCGCTAATTTAGCGATAGGCACCCGAAACGGCGAACAACTTACATAATCCATGCCCACATTGTGGCAGAATTCCACTGAACGCGGCTCTCCGCCGTGTTCACCGCAGATACCTACTTCCAATTCTTTCTTGGTCTTACGGCCCCGCTCAATAGCGATTTTGATCAACTCACCGATACCCTTCTGATCAATGCTCTGGAACGGGTCTTCCGGTAAAATACCTTTATTAATATACTCTGGAAGGAATCCGCCGATATCATCACGGGAGAACCCAAAGCCCATCTGAGTAAGATCATTGGTGCCGAATGAGAAAAACTGTGCTACCCGGGCAATTTCACCGGCCATAAGCGCTGCTCTGGGAATTTCAATCATTGTCCCAAACATATGCTTAATCTTCTTAAGATTGTATTTGGCCAATACATCCTGGTATACTTTTTTAGCTATTACCAACTGGTCATCTAACTCTTTTACATCGCAAACTACCGGTATCATTATTTCCGGGTAGGGTTTTTTGCCTTCCTTGATTAACTCGGCAGCCCCTTCAAAAATAGCCTTGATCTGCATAGCAGAAACTTCCGGATAAGTAACCCCTAATCGCACTCCTCTATGCCCCATCATCGGGTTAGATTCATGTAAGACATCGGCCCTACGGGTCAACTCTCCCATATCAATATTTAAATTCTTGGCTAATTCTTCTAACTTGGCTTGTTCCCTGGGAACAAACTCGTGTAAAGGCGGATCGAGTAAACGGATAACCACAGGATACCCATCCATAGCCTCAAGCGTTGCCTTGATATCTTTCTTTACATAGGGGAACAATTCATCTAAAGCCTTATTCCTCTCCTCAAGGGTTTTTGAAATAATCATTTTGCGCAAAAGAAATAACGGTTCATCCGAACCTTTTCCGTAAAACATGTGTTCGGTCCGGAAAAGGCCGATACCTTCAGCGCCAAATTGCCTGGCTTTATCGGCATCTGCCGGAGTATCAGCGTTAGTCCGGATACCTAATTTTTTGATCGAACCGCAGATCTTTAAAAACTCATAAAGGATCGCGTTCTCCTGAGAAGCATCGATCATCTCCATTTTTCCGGCGTAGAAACTTCCTTTAGTTCCGTTTAAAGTGATCCAATCGCCTTCTTTAAGGGTCTTGCCCCCTAAATAAACCTCTTTTTTAGCGTAATCAATATGCATTTCGCCGCATCCGACGATACAACACTTACCCCAGCCGCGGGCAACTAATGCGGCATGAGAGGTCATCCCGCCCCGGGCAGTAAGAATAGCCTGGGCAGAGCGCATACCTTCCACATCTTCAGGGTTAGTTTCTTCGCGGACTAAAATAACTTTTTTACCCTGCTTTGCCCACTCTACGGCATCATTAGCCGAAAATACTATCTGTCCGTTAGCGCCACCTGGCCCGGCAGGCAAACCTTTGCCTAAAGGCTTAGAAGCCATTTCTACTTTAGGATTGATTATAGGATGCAATAGCTCATCTAATTGAGCCGGAGTAACCCGCATTACCGCTTCCTCTTTTTTTATGAGTTTTTCTTTTATCATATCCATAGCCATACGCACAGCAGCCGGTCCATTACGCTTACCCACCCGGCACTGCAACATAAAAAGCCTGCCCTTTTCAATTGTAAACTCAATATCCTGCATATCCCGGTAATGTTTCTCCAGGCGGTTGCGATAGCCGACTAATTCATTATAAAGCTTAGGCATGCCTTTTTCCAGAGTCAACAATCCCTTATTGTGTTCGGATTGCGAGGCCTGATTGATAGGAGCCGGAGTGCGAATCCCGGCAACCACATCTTCGCCCTGAGCATTGATAAGATACTCGCCGTAGAAATAATTTTCGCCGTTTCCGGGATTGCGCGAAAAAGCAACTCCGGTAGCTGAATCATCACCCATATTCCCGAAAACCATGGACTGCACGTTAACCGCTGTGCCCCATTCATCGGGAATCCCTTCGATCCGACGATAGCTAATTGCCCTCTTGCCATTCCAGGAAGAAAATACCGCTCCGATACCTCCCCAGAGTTGTTCCATCGGCTCATCAGGAAAATCCTTACCTAAAACCTCCCTGATCTTATTCTTAAATAACGAACAGAGTTTCTTCAGATCGTCAACGTTCAGGTCCGTATCAGTTTTATAGCCTTTTTCTTTTTTCATCTGGCCCATGATCTTTTCCAGCTGTTTACGGATACCTTCTTCATCCTTAGGTTCAATACCGGCGGCTTTTTCCATAACCACGTCGGAATACATCATGATCAACCTGCGGTAAGCGTCATAAACAAAACGGCCGTTACCATTGCTCTGTTTGATCAATCCGGGGATTGTTTTCTCATTTAAACCGACATTTAAAACCGTCTCCATCATCCCGGGCATTGATTTCCTGGCGCCAGATCGCACCGAAACCAAAAGCGGATTAACCGAGTCGCCGAATTTCCTATCCATTAATTTCTCAATCTTCTCTAAAGCCTTATTTACTTCTTGTTTTAGGTCTTTAGGATACTTCTTTTTATTCTGATAATAATATGTACAGACCTCCGTAGTAAGGGTAAATCCCGGAGGAACCGGAAGCTTCAGATCTTTATGCCCGGCCATCTCCGCCAGGTTGGCGCCTTTGCCACCCAAGAGGTTCTTCATACTCTCATTACCATCTGCCTTGCCGCCGCCAAACGAATACACATACTTCTTTGCCATTTCTTTTAAAACCCTCCTATCATTGTTGTAAATGGGGTCAGTCAGAAAATGGGGTCAGAATTATTTTTTACAATAAAACAAAAAGAAAAAATAATTCTGACCCCATTTTCTGACCCCATTTCTATTTATTTAGTTCCTCTAAAATATATTCTTTTACCCTATCTACCCCGATCCTCTCCTGCAGCATCGAATCCCTGTCCCTGACAGTAACCTGTTTATCTTCCAAGGACTGCACATCAACAGTTATGCAATAAGGAGTACCTACTTCATCCTGCCGGCGGTATAACTTTCCGATAGCCGCAGTATCATCATAAACCGCGTAAATATCTTTTTTTAGATCTCCGGCAATTTTTTTAGCTAACTCCACGATTGCGGTGCGGTTCTTTAAAAGCGGCAACACTGCCGCTTTCACAGGAGAGAGCCCCTTATTTAATTTTAAGACTACCCGGGTCTCTTCCCTGACTTTTTCTTCGTGGTAGGCATCAACTAAAAACGCTAACAAACTTCTATCCACTCCCGCAGAAGGCTCAATGATGAAAGGATAAAATTTCTCCTTACTTACTTCATCAAAATACTTTAACTCCTTGCCGCTTAATTGAGAATGCTGTTTTAAATCAAAATCAGCCCGATTGGCAATACCCTCCAGCTCAGACCAACCTATCGGAAAATTATATTCGATATCCGTACAGGCCAGGGCGTAATGAGCCAGTTCGTCTTTGCCATGCTCGCGCTTCCTGATATTATCTTTTTTAATACCTAAACCGATATACCATTTAAGCCTCTCCTCAACCCAGGACTGATAACATTTATCCCCGTCTTGCGGCCGGACAAAATACTCTATCTCCATCTGCTCAAATTCCCGGGTCCTAAAAATAAAATTACCCGGGGTTATTTCATTGCGGAATGATTTTCCGATCTGAGCCAGGCCAAATGGAAGCTTAGGATGGCGGGAATCCAAAATATTAACGAAATTAACGAACATCCCCTGGGCGGTTTCCGGACGCAGATATATTTTATCCGCAGCATCACCCACAGCTCCCTGGTAAGTCTCAAACATCAGATTAAACTGCCGGCCTTCTGTCAATTCCGAACCGCACTCCGGGCATTTATGTTTATCTTTCAGCTCCTCGGTCTTAAAGCGCTTTTTACAGGATTTACAATCGCTCTTAAGATCGTAAAAATTCTGGACATGGCCTGAAGCTTCCCAGACCTTAGGATGCATAAGTATAGAGGCATCCATGCCTAAAATATCATACCTATTATGTACGTTTGCCTTCCACCAGGCTTGCTTAATATTATTCTTTAATTCGATGCCAAAAGGGCCATAATCCCAGGCATTGGCCAAACCGCCGTAAATCTCGGAAGACTGAAAAATAACCCCCCGCCGCTTGCACAAAGAAACTATTTTTTCCATTAAATCGTTCATAGAGTTATTATTTTTAACATAGATTAACAGGGTTGTCAATCCCTATCACCTGGTGAGGCCCTTAATTTATCCAGTTCTTCCTGGCTGATACTGAAACTATGCTCTTTATCCGGGAATTTGCTGTTTATAACCTCGCTTTTATATTCCTCGATCGCTTTCAAAATGCTTTCAGATAAATTCACATATTGCTTTACGAACTTCGGCTTATACCTGTCAAATAACCCAAGCATGTCGTGAGTTACCAGGACCTGGCCGTCGCAAAATAGACCTGCCCCAATACCAATAGTAGGAATCTTAAGCTCTTCAGTAATGATCTGGGCTATTCTGTCCGGAACACATTCCAAAACTACAGAGAAACATCCCAACTTCTCAATAGCTTTAGCCTGATGGATCAATTTTTCGGCGGCCTGCGCGTCTTTACCTTGGACCTTAAATCCTCCGAGCTTATCCGCGGTCTGAGGAGTAAGCCCGATATGCCCCATCACCGGGATCCCGGATTTAATAATTTTTTCAGTTACTTCTAAACACCGATCAAACCATTCTATCTTTACGGCATCACATTTAGACTCATCAACGAACCTGCGGGCGTTATTTACTGATTCACCGGGATTTATCTGGTAAGATTCAAAAGGCATATCCCCCACCAACAGGGCATTCTTTACCCCGCGGGATACGGCTTTTGAATGATGGATCATCTCTGTCATCCCCACATCCTTAGTAGATTCCAGCCCTAAAACCACATTAGCCAAAGAATCGCCGATTAAAATAATATCTATACCTGCTTTATCGATCAAAGAAGCTAAGGGGTAATCATAAGCGGTAAGCATGGTTATCTTACGTTTACCCTTCAGTCCTAAAATATCCTTTGGAGTAATTTTGCTCATTATTAGTGGATGAAATAACTAAATATCAGCATTACTGACAAAACGATCATTAAAACAATAGTAGCTATGGCAAATATATTATAGACCCTAGAATTTGTATAGTTACCCATCAGGCGCTTATTATTAACCAACATCAACATAAAAATCAAAACAAAAGGAAGCAAAAGCCCGTTAGTAACCTGAGAGACAAGCATAACAGTGATAAGCGGGACGTTCGGGAGCAAGATCACCGCGGCTCCGATAATAATAACGGTAGTATAAAGGGTATAAAATTGCGGGGCTTCACGGAAACGCTTATTTACGCCCACCTCCCAACCCATACCCTCACAAACCGAATAAGCGGTAGATAGAGGAAGGATGCATGCAGAGAACACTGAGGCGTTTAATAGCCCGAAGGCAAAAAGGTAAAAACAATATTTACCGGCCAGAGGCTTAAGCGCCAAAGCCGCGTCTTTGGCGGTCTCTATCCTTATCCCGTGTTTAAATAGGGTGTTTGCGCAGACCACCACTATAAAAATAGCGACTATATTGACCACAAAAGAGCCAACGATCACATCCATTTTGCTATACTTATAATTTTTTATCTTGATCTCTTTTTCAACCACTGACGACTGTTGGTAAAATTGCATCCAAGGAGCAATGGTAGTCCCGATGACACCCATAAGCATAAAAAGATAAGCCTTGTCGAATTTTATGCTGGGTTTTACGGAACTAGCCACCACCTCATTCCAGTTTGGGTTAGATAAGAATCCGGAAAAAATGTATGATAGGTAAAAAAGACAGGCGGCTAAAAAAACTTTTTCCACGGTCTTATAAGTCCCTTTTACAATCAGCCACCAGACAAAAATCGCGCAGGCCGGGACTAAAAGATATTTACTCATCCCAAAAAGCTCGGACGCCGCGGCAATACCGGCAAACTCAGAAATAGTATTAAAAATGTTCGAAAATACCAGGACGGTCATAGCGTAGAAGGTAACCCTGACCCCGAATTCCTCGCGGATCAAATCTGCCAGGCCCTTGCCAGTAACTACAGCCATACGGCTGCACATCTCCTGGATTATAATAAGGGCTATAATAATAGGGACAAAAGACCAGATCAGGGAATATCCGAAATGGGCCCCGGCTACGGAATAAGTAGTGATGCCGCCGGCATCATTATCCACGTTAGCGGTGATGATACCCGGCCCCATTATTGACAGAAAAATCAGCAGCTCTCTCCAGTATGCCTTTAGTTTATTCATAATTAATTAATGGGGTCAGAATTATTTTTTCGAGCACATAAAATAAAGAAAAAATAATTCTGACCCCATTTCATTCATATTATTGTTTCGGAAGTATTTTTATTTTCTTCAGCCTGCGCCAGGCAATAGAAATAACCTGGCTCAATATATCGTCGACCGTAATAATCCCCTGCAGGGCATTGTTATCATCCACTACCGGAATTGCATAATATTTATACTTCTCCATTAGATAAGCCACTTCCTTCACGCTAGAGTTTAAATTAACAAAATAGGTCTTGGCAAAAGCTGTTTTGGATACCGGATCAGCCGGGCTGGCTAAAATAAGCCTCCTGAAATTAGTCGCGCCTACCAACTTATTATTTTCATCAATAATATATACTAACTGTACGGGTTCAACCTTAAACGCCCTCTCCCTGATCTGGATTAATACCGCCTCAACCGGCATATTCTTAAATACCGATAAAAAATCGGCGGTCATAAGCCCGCCTGCTGAATCGCTGGAATAACCTAATAATTGAGATAACTTCTTGGCCTGCTTATTTTCCATGATCGCCAAAAACCGGTTGACCTGGTCCTTAGGCAGTTTCTCTAAAAAATCAGTAGCTTCGTCAGTGGGCAAGGCATTTAAGATAGCGGCTATTTCAGGATCGGGCAGGTCTTCAATCAACGACTTCTGATATTTAAAATCGATCCCCAGAAAAACCTTAGCCTTAGAATTAACATCCAGAGACTTGAATAAAGCCGTCTGATCCTTGACATTCAGGTCAAGAAAGATCTCGCCCAGATCTGCGGCAGGTATACTGTTGAGCTTCTTCTGAGGGAAATTTACCTTAATAGTCATACTGACTGGATTAACCGATAAAGGCTGTATATGTTTCCAGGGTATCAGATGCTCGGTTAAAAGGTAATCTGCGTCTTTGTTCACTAAGCCGACCAGAAAATCGACCAGGCCTTCAAAACCTAAGCGCCTGAATAATCCTCTTACGCTTACATCCACATGCGCGATCATTAAAGAATGATCTACTGCTAAAAGATGAATATCATTTACCCGGATCGCTTTATGATTATAAGTATCTACTACCTGCTGATCCAGTATATCCCGGCGCAGAGTGAATTCTTCTTTGTTATTGTGATGCTCGGTAAAAACGATCGCGCTAGCGCCGATATTAAGCCTTATTTCTTTATTATCCCTCTCGGCAATACTCACCCAAGGCACAACCGCATACTGCTTGTTAAGAGACCACCCCTTGCGGATTATCAGGTGGGATGACTGAGGATAAACCTCTGTTGCTTTTACTATAATATCATACAATTCTCCCGCTACCCGGCCGCCGGAATCAACCACCGGCTTATCCAAAAGCTGGGAAAAATATATAAACATTGAATTAGATTTAATACTGCTCATTGCTTAAAATATTTACTTGTACACCGGGTATTTTTTTTGCCAATTCCAACCCTTTTTCTTTACCCAACACAAAAATCGAAGTTGATAGCGCGTCTGCCAGAGTCGAATCATCGGCAACCACTGTTACTGCAACTACTCCCCTATCAACCGGATAACCTGTTTTAGGATCCATTATGTGAGAAAAACGCCTGCCATTAATAATAAAATATTGTTCATAATCTCCGGAGGTCGAGACCGCTTTATCTCTGAGCTCTAAATAATCAACAATTCCGGGCTTGCGCGGGTTTTTTATACCGACTCGCCAAGGCTTACCGAAATTATCCCCTAAGCAATAAACCTGGCCGCCGGCGTTTATCAAACAGCTGAATATGCCTTTTTCTTTTAACTTAAATACTGCCCGATCAATTGCATACCCCTTGGCAATGCCGCCCAAGTCTATTTCTGCCCCGGAAAAAATGTATTTTACCACATTATTTTCATCATTAAAGATAATTTTATCAAAACCAACTAGTTCCAGGGTTTTCTTGATCTGAGTGTCTTCAGGCAGACGATAATTCTTTGTCGTAAATCCCCAGAGGTCCATTAAAGGCCCGATGGTCACATCAAAGCTGCCTGCGGTAAGCCTCCAAAACTCTCTGGCTTTTTTTAAAACATTCCCAGTATCCTCACTGAGCGCTAATTCCCCGGATCTATTCAGCCTGGATATTTCGCTGTCCGGGTCATATTTGCTCAGTAACTTCTCGATCCTGGAGATTTCCTGGAAGGCTGTGTTGGCCGCCCCCTTATAAGGAGAGGTTACTTCAACAAAAGTGCCCATGATTATCCGGCTGTCTTTATAAAGATTCTGCTGTGAACAGCCGCTGAATATAATAACCGATAATAAAAAAATTAACATCTATTGTATCAACTGTTTAATATATTTTACAAGATCATCCTGGGATTCTCTATGCTTAACCATAACATCTATCGCCCCTAATTCTAATGCCTCCTGCCTATCTGCCTCTGATTCCCTGTTTGTAAAAATTATTACCGGAATATTTTTTAGTACCGGATCATTCTTAATAATGCAAAGGACGCCAAAACCGTCCAAACCAGGAAGCACCAGGTCTAGAATAATTAAATCAACTTTATTATCTGTTTTTAATTTATCGATGGCCTGCTCGCCATTCTCGGCAAGGATTACCTGATAATCCGCCTTTTCAAGGCTCATCCGGATGACTTCCCGGCTCATTTTGCTATCATCAACTACCATTACTACTTTGGCCACGATATCCTCCTTTTTTTAACCTTTTAGGATTATATTTACGATTTTCAAAAGTTCTGCCGGTGGAAGCCTGTATCTTACTATACAATCAACTGCTCCTAATTTTATCGCTTCCTCTACCTCGCCCCTTGAATCCCTGCCGGTCAGGACCAAAACCGGTATTTCTTTAGTCAGAGGATCGCTTTTAAGCATCGTCAATAATCCGTAACCATCTAAACCAGCTAAAACTAATTCTAAAATAATCAGATCTATTTTTTCGGTTTTAAGTTTCTCCAAACCATGGGTCCCGGCGGCCACAGCAATCACCCTGTGGCCGGCCTCCTCCAAAGTCATACTTACCACATCCCTATTATTTTTATTATCGTCAACTACTAAAATATTTCTTTTTATCCGTGTGTTCATTTTAAGGATAATCCGTAACTTATTTCAATAGTTTTAACCAATTCCACTAAAAACGAATTTACCGGAGCTGGCACCCCCAACTCCTGAGCCATACGCACAACTACTCCATTAATAAAATCTATTTCGGTGCGTTTATTATTAAGGACATCCTGGAGCATGGAGGATACGTTGCCGGCCGTGGCCTCACATACCGCTTCAACCTTAGCCAAAGGATCATCAAAGATCAGTTTGATCCTTTTGCGCTTGATCACTTTTACAACCTCTGTAACCGTCTCGCGCAGAATCTTGCGGGCAGGTTCTGCCTCCACCAGACGCCCGTTCTTCAGCCTGGTTATAGCGCTAAGAGGATTTATCCCGGCATTGATTACTAACTTTGACCATAATAAACCCTTAATATCCCTGGATATCCTAGTATCTAAACCTGCTTTATTAAAAACTTCTCTGATAGAACGCATCCCGGCAGGAAGTTTATTATCCATCCTGCCAATTATAGTTTCGCCAAATCCGGCATGATTAATATGCCCAAAACCTATCAATGTCGAACCTAAATTAGTGATCCCGGCGATTATTTTATCCTGACCGATGATCTCACCCAATATTTCAATATTACCGATACCATTTTGCAATGTAAGAACCAAGGTATTTTCACCGGCTAATAACTTGACTTGGGCGCAAGCTGACTTGGTATCGTAGGATTTTACGCAGAGCAATATTAAATCCAGCGCGCCTATATCCTTGATATCGGAAGTTACTTTTACTTTTGCCTGCCAACTTCCGGAAACTCCTTCGACTATTATGCCTTGCTGATTTATTTTTTCCGCGCGCTGGCTGTCTTTATCTATTAAAACTATATCCGCGTCTGTTTTTGATAAAAAAGCGGCGAATAAACATCCCATTGCCCCCGGCCCGACTATCGCTATTTTCATCCCCACCCCCTTTCAGCCTTTTTTAGAAATGTGGTCAAGAAATGGGGTCAGAATTATTTTTGAGAAATGGGGTCAGAATTATTTTTGTCTACTTTACTTGATACGAAAAAATAATTCTGACCCCATTTCTTGTGTGACCCCATTTCTTGTGACCCCATTTCTTCCTATCTAATTACTGGAATAAAATTCTCGATCTTATGCAGTACTTTCTGGGATTTTAGTTCCTTCTCTAGGTGAAAATTTAGAAAAGCGTTCAGCACCAGGTCCAATTCTTTTTTAATCTGCGGATTAATACCTAAATTCAGGTTACACTTAAAATCGTTCCTTTCAATATGCAAGATCGTAGCTATCGTGCCCCTGAATATCGAACGGGAATTCAAATCTTTAGGGGCGCATCTTAAACAAAGCAGTCCGCCTGATTTGAGGCTAAATTTCGATTCCCCAAGGATCTTGTTTGAGCAGACAACGCAAGAATCCAGATTTGGTTTAAAACCTGACAGAGAAAGCATTTTAATCTTGAAAATAGTGGTAATCTTGTCCGGATTAGGAGCCGAAGCCAACCCCGCAAGAGTATCCAGGCCCAGCTGAAAAATATCTTCATTCTTATCATCCAGCTGCATTACGGCGTCTATCAACTCCAAGACTATGCTAGCCATCCCCACCTTGAACATATTCTGCCGTATCGAAGAAAAATTATCCTTAAGATCACACTGGCTTACCAAATGAAGCGTAGTAGACCTGTTTTTATAAAATACTATATCGTTGAGCGAAAACGGCTCCAGGCTGCTGGCAAACTTAATCGGTTCTTTCCTGATCCCTTTTAAGATTCCGGATAGTTTTCCGAACTCCCTGGTATAAAAATTAACTATTAAAGAAGTTTCGCGAAAATCACGCTTACTAAGAACTATTGCTTCGGCTTTATGTATAGGCATTATTTTAGTTTGGAGCTTGAAGTTTAGAGTTTAGAGTTTAGAGGATTAAAATCAAAAAGTATTTTCTCGGCTTTTTTCTGCATAAATTTACGCTCAATTTCTGCGCGGTCATCAAAACCTAATATATGCAGCAGCCCATGGACCACGTAAAGATAGGTTTCATAAACGGGAGAGGTTTTATAAATCCTGGAGTTATAAAACGCGGCATCGGTTGAGACCACAATTTCACAAGTGATATCACCTTTTCCCCGGCTCAGATCGAATGCCAGCACATCAGTCGGTCTATTTTTATCGAGATATTTAAAATTAAGGTCCCTGATCATTTTATCGCCTACCAACAAAATGCTTATTTGGCCGCTCCAATTTAACGGCCTCAATGATAATGTTTTAAAAACAAGATTTTTGATATCGAGGGAATTAACGGCTCCGGCTTTCCTGCGTTCACCCGCAAAAAATATCCTATTTTGTAAACTTCTTATTGCTATTGCCGGTTTTTTCATCAGGATAGCTGACCCGGGTATGGTATATGCCGCTTAAGATATGAATAAAAACTCCGGATATCTTTTCCAGGTCCTTTAAGGTTAGATCACATTCATCAAGCTGGCCGTCAATGAATTTATTATTGATTATCTTATGCACTACTTCTTCGATCTTCTGGGCGCTGGGTTCCTTTAAAGCCCGGGTCGCCGCTTCCACGGAATCAGCCAAAAGAACCACCGCGGTTTCTTTGGTATTCGGCTTAGGACCGGTATAGCGAAAACCATCCTCCTTGACATCCTGGTCTTCTTCCAGGGCCTCGATTGCCCTTTTATAAAAATAGTAAACCAGGCTGGTTCCGTGATGCTGCTGGATAAAATCAACCAGGCGGGGATTGATATTATATTCCCGAGCCAGGTCCATCCCCTCCTTAACGTGATTTATTATTACCAACTTGCTCATAGTCGGAGAAAGGGCCTCATGCTTATTTCCTTTTAAAGCCTGATTCTCGCTGAAATACTCGGGTTTGCGTAATTTACCCAGATCATGATAATAAGCTCCGACCCTGGCCAGCAATGAATTCGCTCCAATAGCTGAACAGGCAGCCTCAGATAGATTGCCGACTATAAGACTATGGTGATAGGTTCCAGGCGCTTCTAATATCATCCGGTTCAATAACGGATGGTTAAAATCGGCTAGTTCCAGAAGGCTTACATTGGTGACGGTGTTAAACAGGTACTCGAAAATAGTAAGCGTTCCCAATGTAGCGATAGCGCACAAAACCCCATTAGCAACAAGTATGGCATAATCATTTAAGCCTGAAGGATCAAACCGTTTAATAAAGAATAAGGAGAGGGCCTGAACAATTCCGATTATGAACCCGCTGCGAATAATGACACCCCGTCTGCGCGCGCCGAAGACCAGCACCGAAGAGAGGATACCGCTGATTAAAAATAATGTCCCTAAATAAAGGTCCCCTCTTTCAATAAAAGCTACAGTGACCGCCGAACCTACGGCAATTAATAATGAAATTACCGGCTGGCTGAACAACAATGTAGCCAGCATGGTGATTGCGGCGATCGGGGTCCAATATACAGGCCAGCCAATCCGGGTAATAAAATATCCCAACAGAAAAATTATCACCAAAAGCAGGATTAGATTGATGATCCGGCATCCCTTTAAAAAAAGATTTTTTTGAAGGAACTTAAGGTAAATAGCCAGGGAAAATAAAAATAATATAATTACCGGATTAATTCCCAAACTATAACTGATAAAAAAAATGTATCCGGCGGTAAGCGCAAACCCGATGATCGCAAATATCTTCCTAGGCTGGCGAAGTAACCCAAAAATAAATTTCAGTTTAATTATTACTGCTGGCTTTTTCATAGGCTTCTATTATCTTTTGCACCAGTTCATGCCGGACAACATCAGATCCGCTAAACTTGACTATTTTAATGCCTTCGATATCCTTAAGTATCTGTTGAGCCTGAAGCAGTCCTATCGGCCTGCCTCCGGGCAGATCACTCTGGGTTATATCTCCGGTAATGACGACCTTGGAATCAAAACCCAACCTGGTCAAAAACATCTTCATCTGTTCAGGCGTAGAATTCTGGGCTTCATCCAGGATTATGAAAGCGTCGTTTAAGGTCCTACCCCGCATATAAGCCAAGGGCGCGACCTCAATAATCCCGGTTTCAATATATTTCTCGATCCGCTCAGCATCCATCATATCATACAAGGCATCATAAAGAGGCCTAAGATATGGAGAAATCTTTTCATAAATATCCCCGGGGAGAAATCCCAGAGACTCCCCGGCCTCGATCGCAGGACGGGTAAGGATGATCCGGCGGACCTCCTGGTTTTTTAGGGCTTCGACAGCGCAGCTCATCGCCAGGTAAGTCTTGCCTGTCCCGGCAGGACCGATACCAAATACAATATCGTGTTTTTTTATCGCCTCAACATATTCCCGCTGCCCCTTAGTCTTGGGCTCTATTGGCCTGGCTGATAAAGCTCGGACCGCGCTTGAAGGCTTATTTTTGGGAAAGGCAATAATCCCAGCGGCTTTATTCTGCCTGGCTTCTTTAATCAAAGAATATATATCGGATTTAGTTAAAGACTCATTCCCCCGCAGGCGGATAGTATTTATAATGCTATTTATTAAAACTGAGGCCTTCTTGACATTATTGGTCAGCCCCTTGATCCTTAAATGATTCTCATCTAGACGCAGTCTGACCTTGAATTCCCTTTCTATAGCCCTGATATTTTCATCATGCAGCCCAAAAAGAGCCTGGGCTTCAGATAAATTATCCAGTTTTACTATATTTTCCATTGATAGGGACAGCGACTATTTTTTAAATAGGGAGAGCGAGCTAAAAAATAGTCGCTGTCCCTATTTAATTATTTGATATTATCTTTAACTTTTTTATTTTCCGGAATTGACTCCGCGGATTTTCCTGATTCTATAGGAATATCAATTGACTCACCCGGATAAAGCCTGTCCGGAGTCTTAAGAATTGCTTTGTTGGTTTCGTAAATTTTTTCCCATTTATTGGAAGTGCCGTAGAATTTTTCCGAGATCTTCTGCAAGGTATCATCTTTTAAAACCGTATACTTCTCAAATTTGACTCCCCCTACGGATCTTTCCTCTTGGCGGACTAAAGCCGCGCCAGTAACAGGAATCTCCTTCGGCGACTTCTCCTTAACTAGAGGCGCTTCCAGGCTCTCTTGCGAAACGGCTTTCTTCTTCCCGGTCAAAGAAGGTATTTCAATTTCTACCACCTGGATCGTACGGGTCTTCTTTCTCTCTAATTCATCCTGCAGGCATTTTCCCTGCAAACAACCGCGGTTACCCGGCAGATCTTGATCAACCCTATCCCTGGTCATTTGATAAGTCCTGGCCACACATCCGGAAAATATAAATACGCTAAATAAAAAAATCAAAGAAAATATATTCTTAAGCCTCATTCTTTCCTCCTTCTTTAAGCATAATACCTAACTCTCTTAATTGTTTCTTATCCACATTCGAAGGCGCGCTGGTAAGCGGGCAAAACGCTTTTTGGTTTTTCGGAAAAGCGATCACCTCACGGATGCTGGCCTCGCCGGCTATGATTGCCAATAACCGGTCTATCCCGAAAGCAAACCCCCCGTGGGGCGGGGCCCCGTATTGAAAAGCCTCCAAAAGAAATCCAAACCGCTTATAAGCATCCTCTTTATCTATGCCTATAATGTTAAATATCTTTTCCTGGAGTTGTTGATTATGGATCCTTATCGAACCAGACCCGATCTCCGTACCGTTTAAAACTAAATCATAAGAACGGGATTTCACCTTATCCGGAGACTTTTCTAATATTTCAATATCCCCGTCAGCCACAGCGGTAAAAGGATGATGTTCGCTCTCCCAGCGCTGCTCTTCCTGGTTATATTTAAAAAGAGGAAAATCTACAACCCAGACAAAGGCGAAATCGCTGTTGAATTCTTTTCTTAGGTCCGGCTTATCACAGGCATATTTACCAATAGACTCTTTGTAACTTAAACGAGGGAACGGAATCTTAATATCAATGTTCTTCAATTCTTTAAATATCAACTGCATCATCCGCTCAAATATAAAAAAAATATCCTCCTCTTGAATAAAAGACATCTCCAGGTCCAGTTGGGTAAATTCCGGCTGGCGGTCAGACCGTAAATCCTCATCCCGGAAACATTTTGCGATCTGATAGTATTTCTCTATACCTGAGACCATTAATATCTGTTTAAATAGCTGCGGAGATTGGGGAAGCGCGTAGAATTGCCCGGGATTAAGCCTAGAAGGAACCAGGTAATCCCTGGCTCCTTCGGGCGTAGATTTGGTCAGGATTGGAGTTTCGCACTCTAAAAATCCCTGGGAATCCAGAAAAGAACGAATGACTCTGTACATCTTAGGCCTTAATAAAAAATTATCCAGCACCCTCCTGCGGCGTAAGTCCAGATAACGGTATTTAAGACGCATCTCTTCGGTAACTTCCAGGTCATCCTTTATTTCAAACGGAGGTGTAAGGCTGGAGTTTAGAATCTCCAGATCCTTAACAATAATCTCTATTTCTCCGGTAGGTATCTTTTGGTTTAGATTATTGGCGGGCCGTTTATTAACTATTCCCCTTATTTTCAATACAAATTCATCCCTTAATTCCTGGGCTTTTTGATAGGCATCTCCTGATTCTTTGGGTATAAAGACGATTTGAGTAATACCGCCTCTATCTCTTAAATCAATAAATATAAGTTTTCCATGATCGCGCCTGGCGCCCACCCAGCCGCAAAGAGTAACTTCTTTAGTAACATCGCCAGCTTTCAATTCTGAGCAAGTGTGGGTCCTTAACATTTTAACTCCTCTATAATATCAGCGGATTTTACTTCTTTTTGTTCCCCTGAAGACATATTTTTTAAAGTAACCGCATCTTTATTTAATTCATTATCGCCGATAATTAAAACAAACCCAGCCTTTAAGTCATTGGCCTGGCGCATCGCTCCTTTTAAGGTCCTGCCTTCATAATCAGTATCCGCTGCGATCCCAGCCCGGCGCAGCTGGTCCAAAAACCTGACCCCTTGTTTTTTAGCCGCATCGCCCATTGTTATAATATACACTAATTTATTACTGTTGACTGTTGGCTGTGGACTATCGGCTATTAACAACCTTTCCATGCCAAAAGCGAATCCTACTGCCCCTATTTCCGGTCCGCCCAAATCTTTAACCAAATTATCATATCTTCCTCCGGCGCCTAAGGCATCCTGTTGCGGACCCAGGTTGGGATGGATAAATTCAAAAACTGTCCGGGTATAATAATCCAATCCCCTGACTAAGTAAGGAGAAACCTGATAATTTATTTTTAATGAATCCAGGGCCTCCCTGACCTGTTTAAAATGATCCGCGCATTCCTTGCAGATATGACTACCGGAAAGGTTTAAACTACTGACAACCTCCCGGCAACTCTCGTTTTTACAATCCAAAACCCTTAAAATATTACGTTCAAAACGAACCTGGCATTCCTTACACAATTGCCCTAGTTTATCCTTAAGGCTCTTATTTAAATTAGAGGATAATTCTTTTTTATCCTGCCTGCAGCCTAAAGTATTGATTTTGATCTTATAACCATTTATCCCGCCCTCTGTTAAAATCCTATTGCCTAAGGATATAACTTCCGCATCTACCTGCGGTTGATAAGAACCGATCACTTCAGAGCCTAAATGGTGAAATTGCCTAAGCCTTCCTTTTTGCGGCCTTTCCATACGGAACATCGCGCCCGTATAATATAATTTTACAAAGCTGTTAGTTTTGTCCAAATTGTTTTCCAGGTAAGCCCTGACTATTGAAGCTGTACCTTCAGGCCTCAATGCGTAAATATCTTCATTGTTCCTGACCAGAAACATCTGTTTTTGGACTATTTCAGCGGATTCACCTAAAGAACGGTTAAATAAACGGGCATCTTCGATTAAAGGCGGGCGTATCTCTTGATAATTGTACAGCGAAAATATCCTGCGGCTGGCTTCTTCTATTTTTAACCACCAGGAGATCTCGCCTGGCAAAATATCCCTGGTACCGGGCACTCTTTTAAACATGTTTTTTGATTCTTACCTTATCTTCGTCTTCATTTCCAAACCCGGCTTAAAAACCGCCACTTTTCTGGGCGGAACAGGCACTACTTCTCCGGTACGGGGATTCCTTCCGGTCCTGCTCTTGCGTTCTTTAATTTTGAATACTCCGAAATTACGCAGCTCTATTTTCTCTCCCCTGACTAATGCCTCGATCATATAGTCAAAAGTCTTCTGGACTACCTTTTTGACATCAGTCTGCTTTAAATTTGTATCATCAGAGATCTTGAGTATTATATCTTTCTTCGTCATTACTCACCTCCTCTAATTTGTAACTATAATATTAACAAAATGTTAGAATGATAGGATCGCTTGTTTTATTGTTTAAATAATAGCACATAAATTAGCTGGCGTCAAATAAAAACAGTAATTTAACTTCAGAAATGGGGTCAGCAGAAATGGGGTCAGAATTATTTTTTCGAGCGCCAGACTAAAGAAAAAATAATTCTGACCCCATTTCACGGGCCTGGCGGATTAGATGGTCAGGGATAACCTATCTTCACCCAAAAGGTTAACGATATCTTCGACCAACTTCTCTGACGGCGAAACAAATAAATTATCGCCCACAACCACTTTGACCCGGGATTTTGCCGGGGTATCCAGATGCAAGTAAACCGGTATCCTGCCCGATGAAGAACCCAGCAATTCCTTGAGGCTCTCGAAGAGGTTTTCCCTCATTCCGGTAAGATTGATATTTAATGTAGTAACCAATTTATAGACCTCGTCCATAGGAAACATATCGCTCACTATTATCTTAGGAACGTCTTCTTTCAGATTAAGCCTGCCCTTTACCAATACTACCAGGTTAGCCTGTATATATTGAGATACCTTCTGAAAAGCCTGCGGAAAAACCAGAACCTCCACTATACCATCCAGGTCTTCCAGTTTTAAAATAGCCATCTTCTCCTGTTTCTGCCTGGTAATAGTATGTTTAACCTTAGTGATCATCCCGACTATCTTAATCATATCTTCATCTTTGCACTGATTAAGGTCCTTGATAGAAAGGGAGGTAAAACGTTTCAATTGCCTGGCATAACGGGCCAAGGGATGGCCGCTAATATAAAAACCCAGCATTTCTTTTTCAAAAGCCAATAACTGCGGCTCAGGCCATTCCTTGATCAATACCTGTGAAGCCGGCAGATGGGTGTCGAATCCATTCCCATTAAGTTCTTTGTCAAAAAAAGAAAGTTGACCCTTGGCTTTATCCTTATTGGTATTAGAGGCAAATTCCAGGATT
Organism: Candidatus Omnitrophota bacterium; assembly: GCA_018825985.1. GTDB lineage: Bacteria > Omnitrophota > Gorgyraeia > Gygaellales > Profunditerraquicolaceae > JAHKAP01. The sequence goes on along the minus strand of JAHKAP010000047.1, from coordinate 38,406 downwards.
TTGTCTAACGAAATAAACATTTGGGCCCGATGTATTCCAAAACTATCCAAAGCTCCGCATTTAATCAAGCTCTCCAGGACTTTATGGTTAACCAGCCTTAGATCAACCCTCTGACAAATATCTTCCAAGGAAGTAAAATTACCATGCTTTTCTCTGGACTGAATGATCGAATCTATGGCCCCCCGGCCAACATTCTTAACCGCCAGCAGGCCGAACCTTATCTTCTTTTCATCAACCACTTTAAACAGGCCTGAGCTGGCATTAATATCCGGAGGCAAAATCTCTATACCCATACGTTCGGATTCATTTATATATTCCACGATCTTATCGGTATTGTCGCGTTCTGAGGTCAAGAGCGCGGTCATAAACTCAACTGGATAATTTGCCTTAAGATAAGCAGTGCGGAAAGATATTAAAGCATAAGCGGCGCTGTGGCTGCGGTTAAATCCATATCCGGAAAAATATTCGATCTGGTCGAATATCTTGGAAGCTATTGTTTCGCTCACCCCCTGTTTAACCGCGCCGGCTATAAAACTTTTCCTCTGTTGTTCCATAACTTCAGGGGTCTTCTTACTCATAGCCCGGCGCAAAAGGTCAGCCTGGGCCAGGGTAAAACCGGCAAGGCTGGAGGCTATCTGCATGATCTGCTCCTGGTATACCATGATCCCATAAGTAGATTTTAAGATCGGCTCCAATCTTTTATTATCATACCGGATGGGGGTCTTATTCCGCTTACGCTGTATAAAATCGCTTAACATCCCTGAACCCATAGGCCCGGGCCGGTATAAAGCCAGGAGAGCGATCAGGTCCTCGAATTCCTCCGGTTCCATTTTTTTTAGCAGATCCCGCATCCCGGAACTTTCCACCTGGAAGACACCGATAGTTTGAGCTGCGGCTAAGAGCTTATAGGTATTGGGGTCATCCAGCGGAATATTATCGATATCTATATCCTTACCCCTGGTTTCTTTGATTATCTTTTTAGCTTGATCAATTACGGTCAGGGTCCTAAGACCTAAAAAATCTACCTTTAATAAACCTATCTTTTCCAAAACCTTCATTCCGTAACCTGAGGTAATCTGGTCATCCTGGCTCTTGAATAAAGGCATATATTCATTCAGGGGCTTATCCGCAATCACCACCCCGGCTGCGTGAATCGAGGCATGCCGGTTAAGCCCCTCCAATATCAGGGCGGTATCGATTAATTTAGTTATCTGCGGGTCATTTTTATAAAGATTTTTTAATTCCGGTTCCGACTCTAAGGCGTCCTTTAGATTAATCGAAGGATCAGGAGGTATCATTTTAGCGATCCGGTCCACATCCGCGTAAGCCAATCCCATAACCCTGCCGACATCCCTCACCACTGCTCTGGCCTGCATGGTCCCGAAAGTAATAATCTGGGCTACGTTCTCCTGCCCGTATTTTTTTGTTACGTAATCAATGACTTCCTGCCGCCTTTCATAACAAAAATCTATATCTATATCCGGCAGGCCCATCCTCTGAGGATTGAGAAAACGCTCAAATAACAACTTATATTTTAGGGGGTCGATGTCGGTTATACCTAACAAATAACTAACCAGGCTACCGGCAGCCGACCCCCTCCCCGGTCCGACCGGTATCTGCTGGCTCTTGGCATAATGGATAAAATCCCAGACGATCAGAAAATAACTGGTAAAACCCATATCTCTGATAACTTTTAATTCATGCTCCAGGCGCTCTCTTATCTGAGCATCTACTTCGGGATATTTTTGTTTTAACCCCTTTTCGCAAAGGTCTTTTAAGAACGCTTCCTTGGTCGTATTTACCGGTGGTTCATACTTAGGCAGATGGATCTGTTTAAAATCCAATTCCAGGTTACAGCGTCCGGCGATCTCCAGGGTATTAGCTATCGCCTCAGGGACTTCTTTAAAAAGTTCCTTCATCTCTTCCGGAGATTTAAAATAAAATTCGTCGGTTTGAAAACGCATCCTATTGGGGTCATCCAGGGTATTCTGGGTCTGGATGCAAAGCAGGGCTTCATGGGCCCGGGCATGAGACTTCTGCAGGTAATGCACATCGTTGGTTGCTACCAGGGGAATTTTAAGTTCGCGGGAGATCCTGATCAGGCCCTGATTAACCGTTACCTGATCGGGAATCTTATTCACCTGAATCTCCAGGAATAAATTATCCTTACCCATTATATTCAGATAATCGTCCGCGGTTTTCAAAGCATCATTAAACCTTTTCTCCTGCAACAATGAAGGGATCTCGCCTTTAAGACAGGCAGTCAGGCCGATCAAACCTTCATGATAAACGCTCAAGATCTCTTTATCTATACGGGGCCGGTAATAAAAACCTTCAAGGTAGGCTATTGATATAAGTTTAGCCAGATTTTTATACCCTAACTCATCCTTGGCTAATAATATTAAATGGTAGGCTGCTTCTTCAATGCCGCTGCTGGATTTATCCAAGCGGCTGCGGGGAGCCACATAAACCTCTGCTCCGATTATAGGCTTAATCCCCTGTTTAAGGGCTTCCGTATAAAAATCAATTGCCCCGAACATATTCCCGTGGTCGGTAATAGCCAGGGAATCCATTTTATAAAGTTTCGCCAGAGTTAATAAATCAGGTAAACGGCAGGCTCCATCCAGCAGGCTGTATTGGGTATGTAAATGGAGGTGGATGAAATCAGAATGAAACATCTAATTATAGAGTTAACGAGTTATAGGATTACTCGAGTTATCGGGTTAGCGGGTTATAACTCGTTAAAGCGCTAGCTCATTAACTCGGTAACTCTACAACAGATTTATTCCCACTCAATGGTTGCCGGAGGCTTGGAGGTTATGTCGTATACTACGCGGTTAACGCCTTTTACTTCATTGACTATCCGGTTGGATATTTTCTCTAAAACCTCATGGGGGAGCTTTACCCAGTCAGCGGTCATCCCGTCAACACTGGCAACGCAGCGTATTGCCGCAACGCAATCATAGGTCCTTTCGTCGCCCATAACTCCAACAGTCTTTATCGGAAGTAATATAGCGAATGATTGCCAAACCTGGTTATAAAGGTTCTCTTTTCTGATCTCTTCGATCACCCGGTTATCCACTTCCCGCAGTATCTTTAGGCGCTCATCTGTTACTTCTCCAATAATCCTGATGCCTAAGCCTGGCCCGGGAAAAGGCTGGCGATAGGTTATGCTCTCCGGGAGGCCGAGTTCTCTGGCAATATGGCGGGCCTCATCTTTAAACAGGTCCCTGAGCGGCTCGATTAATTTTAAATGCATCTGCTCGGGCAACCCTCCCACGTTATGATGGCTCTTGATCTTGCTGGTCGGAGAACCAGTAGCGGAAATAGATTCGATCACGTCGGGATAAAGCGTGCCTTGGGCCAAATATTTCACGCCCCTGACTTTTTTCGCCTCTTCCTCAAAAACCTTGATAAATTCCCTGCCGATGATCTTCCTCTTCTCTTCGGGATCGGTTATCCCTTTGAGGGCGTTTAGAAACCTGCGGCTGCGGTCAACATAATCAAGATTAAGATGAAAACCTTTGCGGAAAATATTCTTGATCTGGGCGGCCTCATCTTTCCGAACTAATCCATTATCAATAAAAATACAGCGGGAATTCCTGCCGATAGCCCGATGCATTAGCACCGCCACTACCGAAGAATCAACTCCGCCGCTCAAACCTAAGACGACCTTATCTTTTCCAATAGTTTTTTTTAATCCGTCCACAGTTTCTTTAATGAATGAACGCATAGTCCAGCGTCCGGAGCAATCGCAGACCTTAAATAAAAAATTGCTTAATATCTGCGAGCCTTTCTCAGTATGGGTTACTTCCGGGTGGAATTGAACTCCGTAGATTTTTTTTGCTTTGTTGGCAATAGACATTATTGGCGAATTCAGACTATGCGCGCTGATAGTAAATCCTGGGGGCTGCTTAGTCACATAATCTCCATGGCTGGCCCAACAAGTAAAATTACCCGGCAGGCCCGCGAATAGAATCCGGTTATTATCCACAAATAGTTCAATTTTGCCGTATTCGCGATCCTTGGTATGCCTGGTCTTGCCGCCGAATATCTGGGCGATAGCCTGCATACCGTAGCATATGCCTAAAACAGGTATGCCCAATTTAAAAATTGTTTTATCGGGCATCGGGCTCTTTTTATCCACTACCGATGCCGGACCACCGGATAAAATTAGGCCCTTAGGGGCGATAGCAGCTATTTCTTTGGCCGATATATTATATGGAACGATCTTAGAAAAAACCCGGTTCTCCCTGACCCGCCTGGCGATCAACTGGGTATACTGCGAGCCAAAATCCAGAATAAGCACTATTTCACGGTTCATTTTCCCATCCCTACTTTCTGGCCGACCTGAAAAATCTTTCCTTCAGTCTGTATTGTGGGAGCAATAATTATCTCCACATCATGCATCTGTTTAATATTCAAGACCCCCAATGAACCCATGGAAGTCTTCAGCGCTCCCATCAGGTTCTGAGAACCGTCATCAACCTTTGCCGGGCCAAAAAGAATCTCCTTAAGTGAGCCGGTCGAACCAACATAAATCCGGGTACCCCGGGGAAGATTTACATGAGAGGTAGCCATACCCCAGTGATAACCTCTTCCCGGAGCCTCCATTGCCCGGGCAAAACTAGAGCCGATCATTACTGCGTCAGCTCCGGCAGCAAAACCTTTACAAATATCTCCTCCCCGATTCATCCCTCCATCAGTAATAATAGACACGTATCTTCCGGTGCGCTTAAAATAGAAATCCCGGGCAGCAGCAGCATCCACAGTAGCTGTAACCTGAGGCACGCCAATACCCAATACTCCGCGAGTAGTACAGGCAGCGCCAGGGCCTACGCCAATTAATAAGCCAGAGGCCTGGGTATCCATCAGATCCAAAGTATTTTCGTAAGTAACGCAATTGCCTAAAATTACCGGCACTTTGGATGACTTGCAGAATTTAAACAGGTCCAGGCTCTTATATTCTTTGGCAACGTGCTTAGCAGTAGTAACTGTTGACTGGACCACAAATATGTCTACTCCAGCAGCCTGGGCGAGCTTAGCGAATTTTTCGGCATGCGCGGGTATACAGCTAACCACGGCAGTGCCTTTTTTCCTTTTGATCTCCAGAATCCTTTTAGAAATCAGTTTATCCTTGACCGGCTTGGTATATACCGCCTGCATTAATTCAGTGGCTTCCTGTGGAGAAGCTTTTGCTATTTTCTCCAGCACCAGATCCGGATTCTCATACCGCGTCTGAATTCCATCGAGATTCAAAACCGCGATCCCGCCGAGTTTGGACATCTCCACGGCAAATCTAACATCAACAACTCCATCCATAGCCGCGGCCATGATCGGAACCTTAAATTTCTTTCCAGCGAATTCAAAACTGGCGTCTACTTCATTAGGATTAACTGTCTGCGTGCCCGGCACTAACGCAATTTCATCAAACCCGTAACATCTGCGGGCCCTCCTACCCATGCCTATCCATTCACCCATTTCAACTCCTTTTTATATAAACCATTGCATTACAATATGTTATGAATAATAAGCCACTTTACTCCGCGATTTAAAGCTTGATTTTATAACAATAATCGCTTTTTGTCAACCCTAAAATCTATTCTTTATCGCTTTTTTAATTACAGACAAAGGCACGTTTTCTACCAGCATAACTTTACCAATATCTTTAAATAACACGAATCTATTACTGGCGCCTTTAAATTTCTTGTCATGATAATGGGCCTTTACTATAGCATCGATCCCTATTCCCCTGATCCGGTGAGGCAGGCCTGTTTGCTGGATCAGGCAATCGATTCTCCGGGCTGCTTTCTCATTGGCCAGGCCGATTAACCGGCTTATATCTATTGCTACCAGCATACCCAAAGCCACGGCTTCACCATGATTATATCTGAAATAACCGCCCGCAGTTTCAATAGCATGGCCAATAGTGTGCCCGAAATTAAGGATAGCCCGAATTCCTTTTTGATCTAATTCATCTTTTTTGACAATATCAGCTTTTATTTTAACACATCTGCTAATGGTATATTCTAATTTTGCCTCATTCAGCATGAGAACCGAATTATAATTTTTTTCTAGAAAATCAAATAACCCCGGCTCTTTAATCACGCCATATTTAATAATCTCGGCTAAGCCGGCCCTTATCTGCCTGGAGGATAAAGTCTTTAAGAGTCCATTATCGGAAAATACCGCCTTAGGCTGGTAAACCGCCCCCACCAGGTTCTTAGCCGCGCTCATATCAACCGCGGCCTTTCCCCCGATACTGGAATCAACCTGGGCCAGCAGGGTTGTGGGTATTTGAATATACGGGATGCCCCTGCGGTAAATAGAGGCGATAAAGGCTGAAAGATCTCCGATCACCCCGCCTCCAAAAGCCAGAATAAATATGTTTTTTTTCTTATCAACAACAGCCAGATCCTCAAAAATATTGCAAGCGGATTCAAAAGATTTGCTTTTTTCGCTGTCCGGGATAATCATGTATCTTAAAGTAAAACCCGAACTCCTTAGCGGCGCGTCCAGCACTTTTGAATATTTTTTCTTTAGCCAGGCGTTGGTAATAATATAACAATCGCTGCCAATATTTAGTTGGCGCAGGCGCTCTCCCAGCGAGGACAATATCCCTCTGCCGATAAAAACGCTATAGGCGCGCTGATTAAGTTCAACCCTGATCTTTTTCATATTTTAAAAAGTAAAGCGGATCGCCAGGACTTCAGGCAAAAAATTCGCTTATCTGCACGACATACCTATTTCTTTTCCTGACCTTTGGCGGCGGGCGCTTTTGACGAGGCCTGCGCAGGCGCGGCAGGAGCGGAAGCGGCAGCTCCGGGAGCGGCGGTAGCATCAGTTGCTTTTTCAGCCTTTTCTTTTTTGATCTTGATCCTCAAGGTCTTGATCTTAGGCAATCCAAAAACATCATCGCCTTCTTTCCATTGCTCCTTATCTTTCATGAGCTTAATCCGCTCAATGCGTTTTAATACCGACCTTTGCTGTTTATCCTTATCCGAAATATTTAACGACGGGTGAATAGACATATTTTTATAGCCTCCTTAATAAACAATCATGGTATTGGTATTGATTTTTTAATTTTAATAAAGCCGCCTGGGCCTTATTTTTCCCGGTAAAACTTCCTATACAGACTATTGAATACGCCCCCTTGACCAAAACTAAAGAGTCCAATCCGTTCTGGCGCAATCTCTGGGCCTCTTTCTGGGCCGCGCTATTATTCTTATAACTTCCTACTTGGACGGTATAAGATCCGGCCGGTTCTTTTATTGCCGGCGCAACCGCAGGAATCTTCTTTATCAGCGGCTGCTCAACCGCAATGACATTCGCAGGCGCAACTGATATTACGGTCTCCTGAGATTTGACCGGTAAAACAGGTTTACTAGCTACATCCAAACGCTTAAAATTATCCAAACGGCTTAAGCTTTTACCTCTTTCTACCCCGATACAAAAAGTAACCACTCCAAAAATTATAAAAACCATTACCCCTAAAACAACTTTCTCGTAATTGCGTATCCGGGATATAAATCCGGCCGCAGACCGGTTATCCGCATCTTGAGGATCCCGCCCTTGAGAGAATAATTCCATTTGGGAAGCTTTATTTTTCTCCATCTTAACCTTTTATTATATATCCTCTATCTATTAAATTGCAAGTATTTTTTTGCCATTTTTTTGGATATTTTTAAGAAGGCTTCGACTATTTTCGGGTCAAACTGGGTCCCGCTCTTCTTTTTAATCTCCCGGATAGCCAGGTCTATGTTAATCCGCTCCCGGTAAGGCCTTCCGTAAACCATAGCCTCAAAAGCATCGGCAACCGCCATAACCCGGGCGCCCAACGGGATCTGCCCTTTTTTCAGCTTAGACGGATAACCCGTTCCGTTATATTTTTCATGATGATGCATAATAATCGGTATCGCCGGCCTTAAGATCTGCAATGGCCTTAAGATCTGCGCGCCCATGACCGGATGGCGCTTAATGATCGAATACTCCTGAGGAGTCAATTTAGTGGTTTTAGTCAAAATCTCAATGGGAATATCTATTTTTCCGGCATCATGCAAAAGGCTGGCGTATTTTAAAGACTCGATCTGCTTCTGGTCAAGGTGCAGCTGTCCGGCAATAGCCGCTACCAGACGGCTGAAATATGGAGAGTGGGTGTACCCCTGAGGGACCCGCATATCTAAAAGCATAACCAGGCTCTTGATACTTCCGAAAACGGTCTTCTGCTGCTCTTCATATAACTGCAAATTTTTAATAGCGATCATCGCCTGCTCCAGAAGAGTCATTAATATCTCCTGGTCATAATTATCAAAGGCCGGTTCCTTTTTGGAGCGCTTTAACACAACCACGCCTACAATATCGTCACCGATCAACGGCAAACCGATACAATGATCATTACGCACAACCGAAAGCTTGGCAATGATCCTCTTCTCGAGCCTGGCGGAGATATTATGTTTCTTATCAATAATAGTCTTCTTTTTGTTGTTTATAACGCATTTAAATATTGAATGCTTCTTGCTGGAATCCAGGATTAGAATCATACAGTGCTGGGAATCGAATATCTGACAGATCAACCGGGATAGCCGGATGATTAGATCATTTAATTCAAAGGTAGAATTCACCAGCCGGTAAATACTATGGATGGATGAAATTAGAGTTTTATACCTTTTCGTAGGGATCAAATAGTTTTTTGTATTCATCTAAGGCATACCTATCAGTCATTCCGGCGATATAATCGCACACCGCCCTGCGAGTGTCATCCTTGGGGATACGCTTCTGGATATTCGAAGGCAGAGCCTGCGGCCGGGAGATATAAACTTCAAATAATTCTTTAATAAAACGTTTGGCTTTATCGCTCATCCGCACTACCCGGTAGTGCCGATATAATTTATTGATCAAAAGATCCCTTAATGGCAAACGTAATTCATTTAACCTTGGGCTAAACGAAACTATTTTTTTATCCGCGCTTTTAACATCCTGATGCGACTTAGGCTTAAGCCGGTCTATAGTGGCCTGCGTCTTTTGAATAAGGTCAGTAACCTGTATATTTATCAACGAGCGGATGATCAGGTATTTCTTTATCGCCGGATCTATTTTAGCATATTTACTGGAAATTGCCTTACATATATTATTCCAAATCTCCAGGGTCTTAAAATCCGACTCTTTTAGAAGCCCCGATGTAATGCCATCATCGATATCATGGTTATCATAAGCAATTTCATCGGCAATGTCAACGATTTGAGTCTCCAGGGTCGGCAGTTCCTTGGGAGCCAAATCCTTAATTTTCGCAGCGATATCAAAGGCGCTGGAGTGTTTAACTATGCCTTCCCTGACCTCCCAGCTCAAATTAAGCCCGGGGAAATCCGGATAACGTTCTTCCAGGATATCAACGACCCGTAAACCCTGCAGGTTATGATTAAAACCTCCGAATTTCGACATTAGTTCATTTAAGGCGTCTTCTCCGGAATGGCCGAAAGGGGTGTGCCCCAAATCATGGGCCAAGGCGATCGCTTCGGTCAGATCAAAATTCAAACGCAAGGCGTAAGCAATAGTCCTGGCTATTTGGGCCACTTCAATAGTATGGGTCAGCCTGGTGCGATAGTAATCGCCTTCATGATTAACAAAAACCTGGGTTTTATATTCCAGCCTCCTGAAAGCCGCGGAATGGATGACCCTGTCCCTGTCCCGCTGGTAAGGAGAACGGTAAGAATGGACTTCCTCCGGATATACTCTTCCCTTGGAATTTACGCTCTTCATTGCGTAAGGAGCGAGGAAACTTTCTTCAAGATCAAATATTTGTTTTTTTGCGCTCATTTATTAACTGCTTAAATAATTCTTTTAACGATTGGGATATCACTTTAGTATTGCCTATGATCGGCATAAAATTTGTATCGCCTTTCCAGCGGGGGACTATATGGATATGCAAATGTCCGGTGACTCCGGCTCCGGCCACATCATTTAAATTAATACCTATATTATATCCTTGGGGCCTTAATACCCTATCCAGCAGTTTCTTGGCTTCTTTTAATGACCTGAATAGGTCCAGGACTTCTTCATCTTTTAGTAAAGTTATATCCGCGCAATGCTTAATCGGGGCAACCATCAAATGCCCGTTATTATAAGGGAATATGTTCAGGATACAAAATGAATATTTAGATTTAAAAATTATTTGACTGCCCCGGGCTTTTTTTACTGCCAGGCAAAATATGCACTTCTTATCCTTCTTTGATTGCACATAACTCTCCCGCCAGGGCGCCCAGAGTTTATCCATTTTTTAATTTAACTATCTTCGCATCGATCTTGTAAATGGGGTCTAAATGGGGTCAGAATTATTTTTCGGGTAAGTAAAATAAGAAAAATAATTCTGACCCCATTTACATTTATAATTTAACTATCTTGGCATCAATATTCCTGCCTTTAATCTCTATAATACCATAAGAATTGTAGGATGAAAATAATTTATCAGTCGGGCTTCCGGGATTAAAAAAAATGATATTATCTTTATTTTTATTAAATGCCTTGTGAGAATGCCCGAATATGATCAGGCCCACTTTCTCTTTCTTAAAAGCCTCTTTTAAAACATCCATTAAGCTCCCGACCGGCCCAAACCCATGCATTACCCCGATATTAACTTCGCCTGCTTTGATCAGCATTCTATCGGGAAAATTATTACGCACATGAATACAATCCATGTTGCCGCAGACTGCCCTCACGTCAGGGCAGAGCTTTTTAAGATCTTCCAACACGTTTAAAACGACCAGGTCTCCGGCGTGGATAATCATATCTACATTTCTAAAGGCCTTTAGAACTTCATCCGGTATTTTTTTAGCCCTGTCCGGAACATGCGTATCTGCGATCACCCCGATCCTCACCTTGCACCTTCTTTCTTATTCATAACCCTAACACCATTTGCCTTTAATGATTTAATATTTTAGAAGGTGCGGGGCTCATATAGCTATCCTTGGCCGGGAATAAAGATCCAATATCTGGTTTAGATTATCCACATCCCAAGTCATAATCTTCTCCTCTAATGCCCTTAAACGGCTATTAGCGTCCATCTCCCGCATAGTGATAATAATTTTTTTTTGGAGTCTATAGCGGAATTTTTTGCATTCCCTGGCGAATTCACTGATATCTATTTCATTCAAAACATCCGGCTTGAAAGCGATGATCCAGAGGCTCTCGCCGGAACGGCAGACCAACCCCTCCCTGATCCCGCGATTAGTAAATTCCACCTTTTTTATCTCGCGGAAGTGAGTAAGCTTAAGCCTCTTTTTTTCTATCTGGATCGAGTCATCCGCAAAAAGGTTCAATAGCTCCTTTACCCTCTGAAAAACGCTCTTTCCTGAGCTATTCAGGAATTCACCGACCATATCCTCGATATTCTTCCTGAATACCGATTTTTGATTCTGGGCATCATATGTAAAAGAACGCAATTTCTGCTGGTAAACAAACCTTAGCCAAAAACTAAAAACCCGGTCATTTATCTTTAAAAAATCTCCGTTGCGGCTAAGGGCATCAACGCTTAATAAATAATTGATCCGGGACTCTAATTCTTTTTTAGGCGTGTGGGTAATATGGACAAGGTCTTTGATCTTATTCTGGCCCCGGGAGACCGAATAAAGGATCGCGATATGGACATCACTATGTTTTCCGGATTCAAACCGTTTAAGATAATTATGAAACCTCTGGTTAAGAATCCCGGATGATTCAAAAATAATATCCTCCAGCAGGTCAACCAGGTCAACCTGCGGAGATTTCAGCAAAAGATTAGCAATGATCTCCAGGTAAAACGGATGGCCGGCGGTAAAATGGGCCAGGAAATTTTTCAACTCCGGATCGATATTAATACCTTCTAATTTAAGGCTTAAGTATTCTTCCGTGGTTTGGGCGTCAAAAGGCTCTATCTCAACTACCTGAAAATTGCCAAATAAAAGAGAAAGTTCTTTGGAGAGCAGGGCCCGGGCCCGGCAGACAGACGAACTCAGGATTATATACATTGTATTCTTCTGGACCATCAGGCTCTTGGACCATTCGCTGTATAACTTCTTTGCTTGGGCGTTGTCAAAATTATGAAACTCATCCATGATCACCAGGCTAAGCTTTCCGGTCTCCTGGTAAATTAGATCGCAGAGAGATAGCAGGTCAAAGAAGATATTATCTTTTTTCCTTTTTTCCAAATCCTTAAGTATCACCCGGATCTTGTCTACGGTTTTCGGTATATAAGAGTAAGATTTATTGATTAGAAAATCCAGATCTTCTTTTAGATTGATATTGCTATTAACCAGGAAATTATAAAGTAATACCCCGATAAACCGCTTACCGAAAGTAGCCAGGGATTCCGGCCTTACTTCAAGATATACGGTAATAACGCTATTATCATAAAATTTGCGCAGGAATTCAAAGACCAGAGAAGTCTTGCCGATAGACTCATCGCCAATTATAGCGATATTCTGACGGTAGCCTTCTTTAAAATCATTGATCCGCTTTTCCAGGATATCCAAATAGACCTGTCTTCCAAAAATATTATTTTCGTTCATGGCAGATAAAAATATGGGTTTTGGGCTAAATGCCCCTTCCTGATCTCAAAATGTAAATACGGTTTACCCCCTGCCAAATTACTTGTCGGGTAAACCCTGCCTATGGAAACGCCTTTTAAAATATCATCGCCAAGCTTAACCAAAGCCTGCGCTATCCCAGCGTAAACAGTTAAGAATCCATCCTGATGATCAACGATCAAGGTCTTACCGAAAGAAATAAAATTATCGCTGTAAAAAACTACCCTGCCGCTGCGAGAAACCAGGATATCGGCAGATGAGGCCGGCTGGATGTTCAATCCTTTATTGATCATGTTATTAAAACTCTGGCCGAAACTGGATACAACCTTTCCTTCTAAGGGCCAGATAAAATCATCGTTTGAATAAACCTTAACCGCAGCAGGCTGTTTATTTTCAGGTATAAATATTAACTGCCCTACTTCTATCCTGGCAGTATCAAAAATTCGGTTTGCCCTGGCAAGGCTATCGATATCCACCGAATATTTCTTAGAAATTGCCCAAAGGGTCTGGCCTTTTTCCACCCGGTGATAAACACCTTCCGGCCTGGCCGCGCCGGGATGTGTTGGCTTAATAACTGTAGTACTGGCGCACCCGACCAAGAACAGCATAAAGTATGTAGTATATAGTATATAGGTTATTCTTTTTCTATTCCTTAATAAATATCCCCTCATTTTCTCCATATTTTTCTTACGCCTATCTACTACCTACTACATACTGTATTTTGGAGCGGGTGAGCGGAATCGAACCGCCATAGACAGCTTGGGAAGCTGCCATTCTACCATTGAATTACACCCGCAAACTAATTCAACAGCTTGTCCCGACCTTCGTTTATGTGGGGCGGGATCCCGATTCTCCTTACGATAGCGTCGGGAGGAAGCTGGTATTCTACCGATGTCCGCCAAAGAACTCGGTGGATCCGCCACGGTTTGTGGCGGAAACTACACCCGCAAAATTTAAAGTTTCAGGCACTTCTCGCTTAGTTTAATTGAACAATACTTCCCGCACATTGTGCATACGTCGGACAGATCCGGTTTGGAAGACAAACGATAAAGTTTAGCCTTTTGAGGATCTATTGCCAACTTGATCTGTTTTTGCCAATCGCGCTTTTTACGAGCCAGCGACATTTTTCTGTCCCATTCTAAAGCCTGCGGCAGTCCTTTAACAATATCTGCCGCGTGGGCAGCGATCCTGGAAGCTATCACCCCTTCCCTAACATCTTCAGCCGAGGGATGGCGCAAATGTTCTGAAGGGGTCACATAACACAAAAAGTCCGCGCCATAACCAGCGGCCATTGCAGCGCCTATCGCAGAAGTAATATGGTCATATCCGGGAGCAATATCTGTAACCAGCGGTCCAAGGACATAAAATGGCGCTCCCCGGCAAATCTTTTTTTCCAATAGGATATTCTCTCTTATCTGGTCTAAGGGGACATGGCCCGGGCCTTCAATTATTACCTGGACATTGCGCTTATTCGCCCTTGCCTTAAGTTCGCCCAAAATTTTTAGTTCACAGATCTGGGCATTATCAGTAGCGTCGAATATCGATCCCGGACGCAGTCCGTCACCCAGGCTTAAGGTAACATCATAACGATAAGCGATATCCAGTATCCGGTCAAAATATTCATAAAAAGGATTTTCTTTCTTATTCTTCTTGATCCAGGAGGCGATCATCGCTCCTCCCCGGGAGACAATTCCCATCAACCTTTTGCTCGAGTTTAAAGCATCAAGGCTTTTTTTGGTAACTCCGCAATGGATAGTAAAAAAATCGACTCCGTCGCTGGCCTGAGTTTCAAGGCAATCCAATATGCTGTTAATATCAAATCTGAGCAGATCTTTATACTTTTTTTGAGCGTTTACCGCAATCTCATAAATAGGCACGGTACCTACAGGAACACAAGACGCCTTTAGTATCCTGCGGCGGACACCAGGTATATCAGAACCAACACTAAGGTCCATAACCGTATCCGCGCCATATTTTAGAGCTACGGCTAATTTCTCCAATTCATCTGAGGAGCTATCCTTATCCGGAGAGGTCCCAATATTAGCATTTATTTTAGTCTTCAAACCTAAACCTACCGCGCAGGGTTTTTTTATCTTATGTTTATGATTTAAAGGTATGACGATCTTCCCTTCTTTTAAGCGCTTTAAAAAAACCTCACCCGATAATGATTCCTGCGACGAAATCTTTTTCATTATCGAAGTAAGAATATTCTTTCTAGCGTATTCTATCTGGGTCATTATAATTAATTATTCAAAATACTTCGGATCTTCCTGGTTTGTTTAAGTATATCTTGCGCCCGGCATAATCCGCGGCAGATCGCCGCCCTTTTAGCCCCGGCCGATCTTACCCGCAGGAGATTATTACAATTAATCCCGCCGATTACAAAATAAGGAATACGGATATTTTTTTCAAACTCACGTATCTTCTCCAGGCCAACCGGCGAAAATCCTTTTTTTACCGGAGTTGAGAATACCGGGCCTAAACCCAAATAATCAGCGCCCTCATTCTGGGCTATCAAAGCCTGTTTTAAACCGCGGCAGGATATCCCGATTATCTTCTCCGGCCCTAATAATTTACGGGCACCTCCAAGCGAAAGGTCGTCCTGGCCCAAATGAACTCCATCGCTATCCACTAAAGAGGCGATATCAACATGATCATTGATTATAAATATGGTCCTGCTTTTTTGTAATAGTTTTTTTAATATGAGGGAGTGTTTAAGGATGGTTTTTTTATCGGATGACTTATCCCGGTATTGGATAATATCCACGCCCGCGTCCAACATTTTTCGCGCGGTATTTAATAAGGATCTTTTCACCAGAACATCTTTATCTAAGATAGCGTAAAGACGACAGTCTTTGATCGATCTTTTTTTCCAATTCATAGATGTAATACCTGGCCTCTTTAAATCTAATCGCCGCTTTGATATCTCGTAATTTAGAAAATTCCTCCAATACCCTTAAAGACTCTTTGACCCTCTGCATATTAGCCGCAAAAATATCCCGGCAATTCTCCCGGCGCAACTCTTTCATGTAAATGGTTTTTCCGATATCCTTTAGGCTGTCCCTTTCTACCAAGAGAATAGATCTGGAGGGCAGAATTTTAATTATTGAATCCAACCTATGCCTGAACTTCTTTAATTCAGCGCTAAGTGAGCGGTTTTCCAGAATAAACCGGGATATCTCTTCCATGACCCGCAAACCCTCTTTGGCCCGGTTTAAGTTAGCGTCGATTATCCTATCTATACCGCTGTCTTTGGAATGTTTGAGCAATTTTATTTATAAGCTTGGTCGTGGAATACCCCTTTAAAAATCTTATTACCGAAACCTTGCCGCCGTATTTTAAAACCGCTTCCCTGCCTACGATATCTTTGAGGCCCCAATCCGCGCCCTTAACCAAAATATCCGGCTTAATGTATTCGATGACCTCAAGCGGGGTTTCTTGTTTAAAAATAACCACATAATCAACACTCTTTAAACCCGCCAGAACTCTGGCCCGGTCCATCTCTTTTACAATAGGCCGATGGTTTCCCTTTATCCTTCTGACGGAAACATCGCTATTTATAGCTACTACCAGACAGTCGCCTTTATGCGAGGCGTCTTCTAAATACTTAACATGGCCATAATGCAAGATGTCAAAACAACCGTTAGTGAATACTATTTTTTTTCCCTGCCTTTTAAGAGAAATTATATTCTTTTTTAAAAGGTCGAGCGGCAATATTTTTCTCATCAACCCATCGCCTCTTCCACCAGTTCGCATATAATGTGCCCGATAGTAATATGGGCTTCCTGTATCCGGGCGGTAACCGCGGAATTAATCATCAGCGAGACATCAGCCAATTTAACCAACTCTCCGCCATCTCCTCCGGTAAAAGCAATTGTTTTAAGCCCCATCTTCTTGGCCTGTTTTATAGCCATCGCCACATTTTTTGCCTTTCCGCTGGTCGAAATCCCGATCGCTAAATCATTTTTACTCCCTAAGGCCTCAATCTGTCTGGAAAAAACCACATCATAACCATAATCATTTGCCAAAGAAGTCAAAATTGAGGTATTAGTAGTTAATGATATTGCCGGTAGGGCCAAACGGTCTTTTTTAAACCTACCTACCAGTTCAGCGGCCAGATGCTGGCTGTCGCTGGCAGAACCGCCGTTGCCGAAAAAAATAACTTTACCGCCTTTTTTCAGGCAGTCGATGAACAGGTTAGTTATTTCAATGATCTGGTCGATACGATTATGCAAAACATCTTCTTTGATCTGAATACTTTCTAACAAAATTTCTTTTATTCTATCTCTCATGGTATTCTCCTAGAAAATAATTCTATGGTTTATACCTGATTACAGCGATTCTTAGGAAGATTACAACGATTAAAACAAAATCTCTGGAATCTGCCTTTTAATCTCTGGAATCATATAAATAAATAGCTTTTTAATTTCTCTTTCACCCGGAAAATACTTTAGCTATATCATATAGCTCCTGATCCACGGTTTTTAAAGCCTTGACTGCCTCTTCCAAAGGAAAGTCAACTATCTTATTCCCCGCCAAGGCAACCATCCTGCCGAATTTTTTATTTTTGATCAATTCAACAGCCTTTACCCCGAACCGAGTGCCTAAGACCCGGTCAAAAGCAGTAGGAGAACCGCCTCTTTGAATATGTCCAAGCACGCTGATCCTGGTCTCATAACCGGTGCGCTTCTCGATCTCTCCCCCTAAGAATTCGCCTATACCTCCTAATCGCACATGGCCAAACTCATCCAGTTTCTCTTCCTGAGTAACCATATCCTTATCTTTAAATTGAGCGCCTTCGGCAACAACTACGATACTAAAAGTTTTGCCTCTCTGGTGCCTTTTTTTAATTATAGCGCAGACCTCATCCATATCTATGGGAATTTCCGGGATAAGGATCACATCCGCGCCTCCGGCCAATCCTGCTTCAAGCGCGATCCATCCCGCGTGCCTGCCCATAACCTCAGCCACAATAATACGATGATGGCTTTCAGCGGTAGTATGCAGCCGGTCTATGCACTCCATCACGGTATTGACCGCAGTATCGAAACCAAAAGTATAATCAGTACAAGAAAGATCATTATCAATGGTCTTAGGAACCCCGACGATATTAGGTACGCCATCCCGGGTTAATCTTGAAGCCACGCCAAGTGTGTCTTCGCCTCCCACCGCAACCAGGGCGTCTAAACCCATCTTGGTAAAATTCTGTTTTACTTTCTCGAGCGCGCCTTCTTTTTTGTAAGGATTAGTCCTGCTGGTGCCCAGGATAGTCCCGCCCTTAGGCAGAATCCCGGAAACCGCGCCAAGATCAAGTTTTAGCGTATCGTTTTCAATAAGCCCCTTCCAGCCGTTCTTAAAACCAATTACTTCATAACCTTCACAATGAGCTTTACGCACTACTGCCCGGATTACCGGGTTCAGGCCGGGACAATCCCCGCCGCCCGTAAGAATACCGATCTTCATATTAGAATTTCCTCCTTTTAAGCTCTACCATAACCACCAAAGGGAATAGTAGTTTCTTCTTTCTCAAGCTCTTTTCTTTTTTTATCTTTTTCATCCCGGGAGATAATCTTGGCTATATGTATCCTGGTAATTATCTCCTCTTCCACGCCTAGGACTTCCTGAATCTTAGACCGGGTCATCTCCTGAAGCCGGGCTGTCAGCTCCGGCAGGTTAGCCTCGGATTTTAAAACCACCCTCAGGTTAACAAGTATCCCCTTTTTTCCGGCGATCACATCCGGCTTTAATTCTTTGATCTCCGGCAGGATAAAAATAAAATGTTTAAGCAGGTCTTCGATAGCTGAAAGGGCGATGGTGACCTCACCGCTGGCAGTGGAAAAAGCGATTGTTTTTTCGCGCTGGAAACGGCCGAGGACAACCTGGGCAAAAGAAATACTGATCAGCACCAGGGCCAACCCTGACCCTCCGAGAATGATCCGAATATTCATATTGGAATGAATGTAGCCTAAGATCTTACTTATACTCTCAATATCCAGAAAATTAAAAGTCAGCGCCAGAGAAAACAATACCATACTGATACCGATTAATATAAGTACAATCGTATAAAATACCACCGTAAATACTCTCATGTATACCTCCTCGAACACCTATAATACGTCCGCCTAAGGCGGACATTTAGTGAGATCCCGCGGAGCAAGTCAAAAATTCACGGAAAATTTTTGACGCCTCTTGCGGAGCGGGACGATTAATCTTTCTTTACGCCCTTGACCACGATATCTATATCTTTTAAAGTGAGATTAGTGCTATTTTCTAACGCTTGCCGCACATTCTCCTGGACACTTGAAGCTATATCGGGAATATTAAACCCGTATTTTACTACCAGAGGTATGGTAATCTTTAATTCCTGATTCTTATCAATCTCTACCCTGATCGAACAGGCCTTTTTCTTGCGCAACAATAACCACCAGCTAAATCTAAAACTCTCTCCCAGGAAACTTACCCCTTCTATTTCGCTGGCAGCTATAGAAGTAATCGATGCTATGGCATTCTTATGGATCCTGATTATGCCCAGATCTGTGCGCGAATCCTGCCTATCTAACATAAATAAATCCTATTCTGTTTTTTCAAATACCTCAGCGAGCATCTCCTGCACAAAATGCGTGGATATATCGCCCTTCAAGAACAAAGGATTGTCCAAAAGACGGATGTGAAAGTTTACGGTTGACTTAATGGGACCAATGATAAACTCATTTAAGGCCCGGCGCATAATCATGATCGCCTCTTCCCGGCTATTGCCGTGGACTATTAATTTCGCAATCAGAGAATCATAATAAGTAGGAATTTCGTATCCGGGATAAATATGGGTATCCACGCGTACCCCCGGCCCGCCGGGCAGATTAAGAGTTTCTATTTTACCGGGAGACGGCATAAAATTATTTTCATAATCTTCGGCGTTTATCCGGCATTCAATAGCAGCGCCCTTAAACTTAATATCATCCTGGCGTATTTTAAGTTTTCCTCCGGAAGCAACGTATATCTGCTCCTTAATCATATCGATGCCGGTAACCATCTCGGTTACCGAATGCTCAACCTGGATCCGGGTATTCATCTCCATAAAATAAAAATTCTTATGTTTATCCAAAAGAAATTCCATAGTCCCGACATTAGAATAATTCAGAGCCTTGGCCGCCTTTACCGCTAATTCGCCTAAACGCTTGCGCAATTTGCTATCAACCGCTAAAGAAGGAGATTCTTCCAGCAATTTCTGGTGCCTTCTTTGAATACTACAATCCCTCTCGCCTAAATGAAGGACATGCCCGTAATTATCAGCCAGGATTTGAATCTCAATATGCCGTGGTTTTTCCAGGTATTTTTCGATGTATACTGCCGGATTGCCGAAATTGACCTCTGCCTCAGACTGGGCAGTCATAAAGCTGGAAGCCAGAGTAATATCGTTATGACAAATACGCATCCCTTTGCCGCCGCCGCCGGCTGAAGCCTTAATGATCACCGGATAACCAATTCTTTTGGCGATTTTAACCGCCTCATCTTTATTTTTTATGATACCGGTACTGCCCGGGATAATCGGTAAACCCGCCTTTTGCATCGTGTTGCGGGCGTTCATTTTATCGCCCATCATCCGGATATTCTCCGCAGTAGGGCCGATGAATTTAATATTACAGGACTCGCATATTTCAGCAAAGTGGGAATTTTCAGCTAAAAAACCATATCCGGGATGGATCGCTTCCACATCGGTGATTTCAGCCGCGCTTATAATAGAAGGAATATTAAGATAACTCTTACTGCTGGCAGGCTGGCCTATGCAGACCGCCTCATCCGCAAAACGCACGTGCAGAGAATTCTTGTCGGCCTGGGAATATACCGCTACCGTACGAATGCCCAATTCTTTACAGGCCCTGATGATCCTTAGGGCTATTTCACCGCGGTTAGCTATTAATATTTTAGAAAACATTATTTTATAGAGGTTCTATAATGAACATCGGCTGGCCAAACTCAACCGGCTCGGCATTGTCAACCTGAATATCAACGATCTTCCCCCGGATCTCAGATTTAATCTCATTCATTAATTTCATAGCTTCGATAATACAGACCACCTGGCCCGGCTCTACAACCTGGCCTACTTCAGCATAAGGAGGCGCTTCCGGAGAAGGGGCGCGGTAAAAAGTCCCGACCATCGGAGCCTTTACTTCCACTGTTTTTATCTGGGGTTTTTCGGTAATTGCCGAAATGCCGGTTTCTTTATGATGCGATGCCTCAGGCATCTTTTGCCTATCTATGACTACCGGCCCGTTATATCCTTGAGTCTCAGCCGTGGTTTTCTTTAACCTTATACGCATACCCTCTTTTTCAACTTCCAGCTCCACTAATTCGTTTTCATTCATGAGATTGATCATCTCTTTAATTTCTTTGATATTCATCCAGCACCTTCCTTTTTATTAATGATATTAAAACCGTTCGCTTTAAGTTATTTAATCTTTTGGAAGGTGCGGGATTCATCCAGCACCTTCTTTCTTATTAACGAAACTAAAGCGTTGTATTATAATTACTGATTTATAAAGAAGGTGCTGGGTTCACCCCAAGCTCCCTTTGTTATGATCCGGACGCCCTTTCAATATAACTGCCGGATCGGGTATCCACTTTAATCCTGTCTCCGGTGTTGATAAAAAGCGGAACCTGAATACTGGCCCCGGTCTCAATCTCAGCGGGTTTAGTGCCGCTTTTAGCCGTATCTCCTTTAATACCCGGTTCGGTATGAATAATCTCAAACTCCACGAAATTAGGGAGGTTTACGTTTAAAACCTCGTCTTTATATTGATAGGCGATAATATCCAGACTGTCTTTAAGGAATCTGGTCTTTTCTCCTAGAACATCCTTGGAGATCGCCAATTCCTCATAATTCTCCTGATCCATAAAATGATACATCTCTCCCGAGAGGTAAAGATACTGGAGTTTGCGTTCCTCTATATAAGCCTCATCTATCTTTTCATCGCCCCGAAAAGTCCTCTCCTGCACATTTCCGGTCTTAAGATTGCGTATTTTAACCCGGACAAAAGCAGCGCCTTTTCCAGGCTTGACCTGCTGAAAATCAATGACTACATATGCATCATTGTCTATCAATAAAGTTAAACCGTTTTTAATTTCATTTATCGAGAGCCCCACTAAGCACCTCGCATCCTTTCCTGGTAACTAAAACCATCTCTTCAACCCTTGAGCCGAACTTATCAGGCAGGTATATTGCCGGCTCAACCGTTAATACCATTCCGGATTTTAAAATATTATCGCTTTTAGGGGATAGGCTCAGGCCTTCGTGGACCTCTAAACCTATCCCATGGCCCAGGCTATGGAAAAAATACTTCCCATACCCTTTTTCAGCTATAAATGAACGGGCCAGAAAATCAATATCCCGGGCGATCTTGCCGGGTTTTATCTCTTGCACGGCCAGATCCCGGGCTTTATGGACTATATCCTGGATCTTTCTATAAAGAGTGTTTATTCTACCTGAGAAGAAAACCCTTGTCAAGTCAGATTTATAACCCAAATAATCAGCCCCAACATCCACCAGCACCGGTTCATTATCTCTGATCTTCCTTGAGCCGGTTATATGATGCGGAAGGCTGGAATTAGGCCCCGAGGCTACTATTATATCAAAAGAGGCCCGGGATGCGCCTGCGTAACGCAGATACCGTTCCAGCTCTCCAGCCACTTCTATCTCTCTTTTCCCGGGCGCAATAAAATCTTTTATATTCCTTAAAGCCTTTATGGCTATGCCGCAGGCAAACCGAATCTTTTCCAGTTCATCTTCATTTTTTATCTGCCTAAACTCCTCTATGATTCCGCAGACCGGGATCAATGTAATTCCCCTGCCGGCAGATTCTCTCCTGAGCTTCTGATAAAGCGCTAACGATAAATGCTCTTTCTCAAAACCAAGGCGCTTAAAACCTAATTTATAAAAAGCCTCCATAAAGTGTTTAAAACCGTTAGAATCTGCCTCTTTAAGAAGGCAACCTTTTAAACTTTTTCTTACTGCCTGGATATAACGGCTGTCGGTAAAATAAATATTCTTTTTCGAAGAAACTAATAGATGGGCATCTCTGGATAAAAAACCCGTCAGGTAAGAAATATTAGCCGGCGATAACACCAGCAATGCATCCAAGCCTTCTTCTTTTAATTTATGGTAAATATCTTTTATTTTGTTATTCATATACCTCTGAGAAATGGGGTCAGAATTATTTTTTTAGAAAGTAGACCAGAGAAAAAATAATTCTGACCCCATTTTTCTATATTATATCCAGGAGGGCCTCTAATCCCAGCAAATAGCTATTTTTGCCAAAACCCATAACCGTACCCTTCACCACAGGAGTTACCAAGGATTTTTGACGAAATTCTTCCCGGAAATAAATATTGGAGAGATGGACCTCAACCGTAGGAATAGCGCATCCGGCCAGGCAATCCCTGATGGCTACGCTCGTATGGGTATAAGCTGCGGGATTTATTAATATCCCCTGGAATTTTTTGCCGGCCTGGTGGATTTTATCGACTATTTCGCCTTCGTGGTTAGACTGAATGATCGACAAACCAACTTTCTTTTTACCGGCCATTTTTTTTAAAGCCTGGTTAATGGCTTTCAGGGTTATCCGGCCGTAGACCTCGGGTTCTCTTGCCCCGAGAAGATTTAAATTCGGGCCATGGATCACTAATATTCTTATCATTCGGCCTCGTCAATCAACATTACCGGGATGCCGTCTTTAATAGGATATTTCTTGCCGCATTTCTTACAAACAATCTTTTCTTCTTTTAACTCCACATCACCTTTGCAGTCCGGGCAGGCCAAAATATCCAACAGCTCTTTATCGATCATTTTAACCTCTCTTTCGATAAGGATATATACTCCATCCTCAATTCATACAGCAGGTTTTCTAAAAGTTCGCCTTCTTCTTTTTTTAAATTACCGGCGGTTTTCTCTTTCAACATCGCCAGGGTATCAATTATGAATTTTGCCTGCTCAGGGTTATTCTCTTTTTGGTTGGTCCCAGGATTAGGGATCTTTCCCAGGGCAATAGAGGCCTGCAGGGATAAAGTAGTGATAAAAAAGGAGAAGTCCGGCTCAGGAGGGGCAAAACCATTATCTTTTTTTAAAGACTCTTTTTCTTTGGCTACTGTTTCCTTCCAGCTCTCATCGATGTTTTTTTCTTTCTCGTCCATATCAGCGACCTTCCTTTTAAGATATTATTATCCCGGCGTAGCCTACCACGCTTTCATAATCACCGCTGGCCTGGCCGCTGGTCATATAACTTACCAGCTTTGCGGACTTAGCCCCCAGCAATTTAACGGCGCTTAACATAACTATCACCGCGGCATACCCGCACATCGTAATATTCAATCTTTTTACCTTATCAAAAAGCCTCTCTTCATCCAGGCTTAAAATAGCCTCGATCGCCTCTTTATCTTTCTGTTCAGCTTGCTTCTGCGGCTCATAATGGGTCATATCAGAACTAGCTATGATCATTATGTCATTGGGATTATCGCTTACTTTAACCGCTTCGGCGATCTCCCGGCCCAGATCTTTTAACGCTGTTTTATCCTGAGAAAGAATGGTTACCGGTACAATCTCAAAATCAGGGTTAAAATACTGCAATATCGGCAATTCTACTTCCAGAGAATGCTCATAGTCATGAGCCAGATGATCGCTTTTTAGGTACTTTGACCCTGAAAGCATCCCCTTGGCCAGGACTTCAGCAATCTTTACCTGCCCTAAAGGAGTCATCCAAACCCCTTCGCTCATCAGGCTGAACCGCGCTCCGTATCCGGTATGGTTAGGACCTAAAAGAATGATTTTTTTTCTAACCTTCAGCCGGGATATTGTTTCTACGGCCACTTTACCGGAATACATATATCCGGCATGAGGCAGGACACAGGCTAAACCATCGCACTTCTCGGCCTTATTATCGATAAAACTCTCTATCTGGCTAAAAATATCTTCTTTTAAAGAAGGATAGAATTGCCCGGCGACTACAGCCTTTCTTATCCTGCTCTTTTCCATCATACACAAATTCTCAAAAATTCGCTATTGAATCTTAAAAATTCAAAGCTCTCACTAATTAACACGAATAAATTCGCGTCCATTCGTGTGTCCTGATATTCGCATTTACCCGGTCGGGATCCCGAACCACTTATGTGAAGGCCGGGATAATTCATGTATATTCGTGTTTAACCAAATAATGCTTCTAGTTGCTTTTTACTCTCAATTAAATCTTCAGGGGTTGCCGGATGATGAGCCTCAATCACTTTGATCGCTTCCCCCGTAAGATAAGGCTTTAAAGATTTAAAATCAAAGTCCCCTTCTACAGGAGCCTGGTGATCAATACAACCTTGGATATTATGAAGATGCATCCCCAATAAATCAGGGGAATATGAATCCAAAAATGCCATATGCCTGGCTAATCCTAACCGATCCATAACTTCGGCGTGCCCGGTATCGTGCCAATAAAATAGGCTTGAATTCCGGAATTTACCCAGAATTATGCCTATTTCTTCAAAACAAGGTATTTCGCGATAATAAAAACGGGTCTCAATACCCAGCTTTATTGATTTACTCAAAGCGTATTTATTTAACTCACCCAGGGATTTCAGGGTATTTTCCAGGAATGGCCCGGCCTTGGCCTTTCTCCTGCGGATGACGTCTTTTTTTAAATCCTAAAATTCAGCCGTGCCCGTTAAGCCGCGGTTATACAGGCCAATTAGAGCTCGGGTCGGGTCGGGGATCTCCACTCTCCCGCAATGCAAAACTACCGCCTTTGCCTTGACCCGCGAAGCAGAATCAATTGTTTTTTTGGTCTCCAAAACCGCTTTTTTTCTTTGCGGCCCGTCTATTGAGGCAAGCGAATAATAATCAGGAAGAGCATTCTTCCTTTTTAAACCCGTCGGTATAGGGCAATAATTGTGCAGACTGGTAACTTGTATAAAACGTTTTTTTACTAGATCTTCGATATCCTTAAACATTGAAGAGGTAAGATTAAAGCTTAATTCTACTTCATCAAAACCTAAGGATTTTATCTCCTGGATCAATGGAACGCCGTTAGAATATCTAAAGGCATTCCAGGAACTAGAAAGAGCCAAGCCCATTATCTTCTTTTGCTTTGCTTCATCTTCTTTCTTTTGCGCTCACTGGGCTTTTCGTAATGCTTACGGTCCCTAACTTCCCTCAAAATCCCTTCTTCTTCGATCTTTCTCTTGAAACGGCGCATCGCCCCTTCAAAAGACTCGCCTTTCTTAATTTCGATTTCCGGCACTAATATCATCCCCTTTCGTTTTAAAATGGGGTCAGAATTATTTTTTAACAAAAAAATAATTCTGACCCCAATAATATTTTCTTAATATACCACTGTTTTAGGCGGGTGTCAATCAAGAAAATAGGGACAGCGACTATTTTTTTCACATACTATATTTAAAAAAATAGTCGCTGTCCCTATTTTCCTATTTTGAAATTACTTATTAACCTAAATCTTAAACCTATTAACTACATCTCTTAAATCCATTGCCAAGCGAGAAAGCTCCTGAGAAGAAGCAGATACTTCCTGCATCGACGCAGTCTGCTCTTCACTGGTCGAAGATACCTGCTGGGCAGTGTCGGCAGACTGCTTAGCAATGGCAGCTACCTCATTAATCGCCCTAACTATCTTCTCTGTCTCTTCTACGCGTTCAGTTCCAGCAACAGCAATCTGGTTTATTAAAACAGCGGCTTCTTTAATAGCTGTATTGATATCCCGCAGGTTCTCGGAGATCTTCGCTACCTTGGCTTTACCCTCCTGAACTGCCTTGGAGCTTGTGAGTATAGCGCTGACTGCTTTCGCGGTTCCGCTCTGGATCGAACGTATATACCCGCTAATTTTACGCACTGCATCGGCAGACCCCTCGGCTAACTTACGCACCTCTTCGGCGACAACAGCAAAACCCCGGCCAGCCTCGCCAGCCCTGGCAGCCTCAATAGCGGCATTCAGAGCCAAAAGATTAATCTGGTCTGCGATAGAAGTAATTGTTTCGGTAATTGCGCCTATTTGTTGAGATGTTTCGCCTAATTCCTGGATAACATCTTTAGCCACATTAACCGAATTATTTAATATCTCGATTTTCTCCACCGCCTCACCAGCAAAAATAAATGCCTCTTCAGTTCCAAGGCTCGTCTTGTCAGCGGTCTGGTTAGCTAATTGAGCATTGGCCACTACCTGGCGCAGGCTTGCCGCTAACTTTTCTATAATTTCAAAAGTTCTGGCCAAATGATCTGCCTGAGAACTGGCGCCCTTACTCACTTGTAAAATCGCAGCAGATACTTCCTGAGTAGACGCATTCATCTCCTGGGTGGTCGCGGACATATTCTGTGACGAATCAACTACCGTGTTTGCCGTATTTTTAACCTGCTTAATCACATTATGAATTGAATCTATAATCTTATTAAACGCTACCACTAACATCCCTATTTCATCTTTAGAAGTATAATTAATTTTATGGGTTAAATCGGCCTCTCTTTCAGCAATATCAAGAATAGCGTTAGTAACAATAATAATAGGACTGGTGATCTTGTGACTGATGAATATGGAAATAATAGTAACTACGATCAACGTTATAAAAATAATTAACATGAAAACCTGGCGCAGGCGTAATACCGGGGCAAGAATAGCCTTATTCTGTACCCCTAATAAAAGGCTCCACATCTCTCCCTTAAATTCCTTATAACCCTTACTGAAAGCATACCCTGTAAGCCGCCCGCTATTAAGATCAACTACGTACCCGTTATCCTTGGCTGAGAGCACCCGCTTGGCGCTCAGGAAATTATCCTTGATCAAATTCTTTTCAAATATGACATCTTGATTAAGATCAAATATAATCAACCCATCTTTATTAATGATACTGATAGACTGGTCTTTAATATTTGCGGTTACCTGAACCGGAGCAATGATCTCCCTGATAGTAAGAAAATTTAATTCTGCAAACAACACTCCGCTGACCTCTCCGGTCTCGGAATCCACAACTGCGACAGAAATCCCTAAACGCACTTTATCTTTGGATTTCTTTACCTCAGTAATATAAAAACTGCCTTTTGCGGCTATAGCTGCCTTAAACCAGTTAGCCCGGGATTGATTCTGGCCTTTTTCATATAACACACATTCACCTTTAGATATAATCTGATCTCCGTTACGTTCAAATAGCGCCAACGCCTGGAATTCCCTGTATGAATCAAGGATAGTTCTGAAAAATGTATCCGCTACATCCGCGGTTCCAAAAAAAAGAGCTCCTTTTAAAATCGGATTTTTACTCCAGGACTTGACATCTGATGTCTGCTGATAGATAAAGCGGTCTACTTTGTCTAATGTCTCCGTAGCCACAACTTCCAGAGAACCGGCAATCTGAGATTGCAGCCTTGATTTTGTAATATTATAAGCAATGACGCTCAAAATAACCAAGGGGATAAAAGTAATAAGTACAAAATATAAGATTAACCTACAACGCAAGCTATCAGACATCTTGATCTTAACTGCTTCTACCGCCATTACCATCCTCCTTAAATCGTCTTTATTGAGAAAGCCGGATCAACTTATCCAGGTCAACGCCAACCGTTATCGCGCCTATTACCTTACCTGTATCAGGATCAATAACCGGGACACTCACCTGCCGGGAAAATTTCTGGGAGCTTTCGTCATATTTGCTTTTATCAATAAAGGTAGCGCCCGAGCCGCCAACCTGGCAGGTCTTAATATGCTTATCCTCATCGCCTTGCCAATAATCGGAGGTTTTATTAGTCTCGCCTACTATTGCCCCGTTTATATCCATAAGAAAAAACTCTCCAACCGCTGGGGTTGACTTTCTTAACTCCAGCAAATACTTAGAGCAATCATTATCCAATATGCCTTTCATGAATGCGTCTATTCCGGAGGTGGTGATCCATGCTTTATCTCTTTCTTTAACCTGGTCTAAGGTTTCCCCGGAGGCATTCTTGGCCTTGACATAAGAAACTATCTTAGGGTCTTTTCCCCAGGACTGCACTGTAGCCACTTCCTTGTCAAATAAAGCCTGTCCTGCCGGGGTTAGTTCTTTTTTGGCTTGAGCATAACATACATCTAACACCGCGGTTAATAACAAAGCGCAACATAGCATTAAACCAGCCCACCGAGACTTTTTCATTTCTCGCTCCTTTATTGTATCCTGCCTGCCGCAGGATAGTTATTCAACTAAAAGGCCTTATCTTACCAGAGTACACAACCTTACTTTTTTAATTTTCTAATCATTTTTATTCCAATTGTCATTATTATAACTTTACGCAGCAACTTGTCAACAAAAAATATTCTAACGTTTTAAAAATACTTGACTTATCAATTGTTTATATTATCATATATACGGGTTTAGAAAAAGTAATTTATTAAAAGGGAGGGAAACATGCTTAAGCAAGGAATAGTCGTGGTTGTTGTTTTGGCAATATGCCTTGGCCTTTGTTCTATCGCTTTGGCGCAGGAAAAAATTAAAATCGGAATAGTCCTCACTTCGAATGCCTCGCATTACCTGGATACTCAAAAAGGGATACTTGATCAATTTGAAAAATCAGGATACGGGAAAGACAAGGTAGATTTTAACATCCAGTTTGCCGAGAATAATAAAGATAAAATGCTGGCTATTGTAAATGAATTCCAGGCTAATAAAGTTAACCTTATTATCGCGGTAGGGACCCCGGCAGCCATAGTTGCGAGCCAGGCAGAAAAAAATATACCTGTTGTGTTTAGTCTCGTATTTGACCCGATCAGCTCAAAGATTGCCAAGGATTGGGGATCATCAGGAAATAATACAACCGGCACCTCTACCATGGTAGACATGGCTGCAATCATCAACGCCATGAGAAAAATAACCAAGGTTGTCCGTCTTGGCGTTATCTACACGGAAGGAGAAGCTAATACAACACAACAATTAGCGGCGCTCCAGAAAATCCAAGAAACAAGCAAAATCACTGTTATAGCGGCAAATCTTGCAAAAGCAGAAGATGGAACTGCCGTAGCTAACTCCCTGATAGGAAAAGTTGACGCTATATTTATAACCGGAGGCACAACTGTTACTAAAGCGCTTACGGATATCACAACTGTGGCAAAAAATAATAAAATTATGACTGTTGCGCACATGGCCGATAGGGCAAAACAGGGGGTCCTATTATGTGTATCCTCCAGTTCCTATATGTTAGGGCAATTATCCACTAAAAAAGCAATCCAGATCTTAAACGGCAAGAGTCCGGCAGAGCTTCCAATCGAGCTATTAAAACAGTATGATATTACCATTAATAATGCTATAGCTAAAGCATCGGATATAAAAGTGCCGGCGTCTATGCTGAGTATTGCCAAAAATATCATTGAATAATTTAAGAACTTTTAACAAAGAAAGCCCTGACAAAATTTTGTCAGGGCTTTCTTATTAATATTAATGGGGTCAGAATTATTTTTCGTTCTTCGGCCTGCCAGCAGACCTTATAACAATCTCTCTGTGGACAAATTGTTCTACTCGCGTTTTAAAGTTTACGCTGCCTACGATACCATTCTTATTAGTCATTTCTCGTAGAAGTTGCAAAGCGGAATCAGATATTGAATTTTGGAAGAATTGTCGATATTTATTTTGACGTTCTTCTGCATTAGAACCCAGATTATCATACCAATGATCCATGTCTACAATAAAACTTCTTTCACCAACTGCCCTAACCCGATAACTCGACCACCGATATAGTTCTGGAGAATTGACTATGCCAGCCCTTACTGGATTCATTTCAATATAACGAAGACAGGTTAAAAAATATAATTCCTTATCAATCAATGAGCATTTAAAACGACCTTCCCAAAGAGTGCCTGAACGTTCATAGTTTTTATTGATATACCGCACATATTTGGCTCCCAATAACTTTATTAATAAACTGACATTATTATCTTCTTTAGGTTCAATAAGTAAATGGAAATGGTTAGGCATCAGGCAATAGCTGTAAATAAAACAAGGGTGTTTGGTTTTGGCTTCTTGGAGCGTATCCAAAAAGATGCGGTAATCTTGATCGGCTAAAAAAATAGGAATTTTATTATTGCCTCGCTGAACAACGTGATAGGGTACATCGGATACAAATAAACGCGGTCTTCTGGCCATAAGATCCTCCCTTCTAATATTAATAGACGTGTCGGGAGGTAAAATCTAACTAAAAATAATTCTGACCCCGTTTTTTTCTTTCCATACTAATCCATAATCTTAGCCACAAAATAACCCCGGCTAATCTCTTTTAATCTAACTGATAAAACACGGTTTTTGATATCCTTGGGAGATTTAACCATGACTTTAAGATAATTACCGGTATATCCCTGCCAAAACCCCGGATTGTCCTTAATAATCCCTTCAATCAAGACATCCATTTTCTTATTTATGAATTTTCTTTGGAATTCTAAGGCACATTTATTGGCTATTGTTTCAAGATAAATCATCCTATCCCTTAGAGCAGCGGATGGGGTCTTATCTTTAAAATCATAAGCTAAGGTTCCTTTTCTTTCACTGTATGGAAATATATGCACTTTAAGCGGCATTATTTTTCTTACCAAATCAGCGGTATTCCGGAAATTGTCTTCTTTTTCACCGGGAAAACCTACCAGGCAATCGGTAGTAACAGCAATATCGGGAATAGTCTTTTTAATCTTTCTGATCAGGCCCAGGTAATCCTGATGGGAATATTTACGGTTCATAGCCTTTAGGATATTATCATCTCCACTTTGAATAGGTATATGCAAATGCCGGCATAGTTTCTTAGATTTTGCCATCCCGGCGATTAGTTCGTCCGTTACGTCGCCGGCCTCAATAGAACTTAAACGAATCCGCATTAAGCGCCTTATTTTTTCCAGCTCTTCAATTACCCTAACCAAATCTATGCCCCTACCTTTACCCATACTTAGGTCTTTACCATACGACCCTAAGCATATCCCGGTTAAAACAATTTCTTTAAACCCATTTTTAGCCAATGCCTTTGCTTCATTTACAATCTCATTTAATGGCCGGCTGCGGGAAGGCCCCCTGACCAGCGGCACCTTGCAATAAGAGCAAAAATTATCACAGCCATCCTGGATCTTCAGGAAGGCCCGGGTATGTTTATAAAAACCGGTTATGCCCGATTCATTATTAAAACCTTTGCCTTTTAGCAAACCGGCTATCCTATATTTATCTTTATTTTTAACAATTTGGCTATTGCCTTTCAGGCCAGAGATAACTTTTTTATCCAGTTCAGCCAGGCATCCGGTAACTATAATTTTAGCTTTGGGGTTTTCACGGTATGAACGATTAATATAATAAAGCGATTCCTTATCAGCCTTATGAGTAACTGTGCAGGTATTAATAACGTAGATATCGGCGGGAGGCTTATCTTTGAATTCCCTGAATCCGGCCTTAATAAGATTTTCGCGGATTACCTGAGTTTCATATTGATTTACCTTGCATCCTAAGGTAATAAGCTTAAAGTTTCGGCTACGCTCACCTTTACCTCTAAGCACAGTCGAAGGATTAGGCCTCTTCATAAAACCTCAAGAATCCGGCAACCGCGATAGCCGCAGTTTCTACCCTCAAAACCAAATCCCCCAGAGTTACCGGAATACAGAGCGCTTTTTTTGCCATTTCCACTTCCTCCGGGGTAAAATCACCTTCCGGCCCAATAAAAACAATAATGCTTTCCGGTTTTCCTTTTTTTAAAATTTCCTTAATAGTTATTCGTTCCCCTTCAAGAGTAGGTATAAGCCTAAGGTCAAATTCATCTAATTCAGCTAATAACTCCTTTATATCCCTGACCGGATCAACTACCGGCAGGATCTTTCTCTGGCTTTGCTGGCTGGCATTTAAGGCAATCTTACTCCAACGTTTCTGGCGGGATATCTTTTTATCCTGCCCGATTCTAACGATAACTCTTTCAGTTTGCAAAGGAATTATACGGTATACACCAAGCTGAGTTAATTTATCAATGATTTCATCCATATTGGATCTCTTAGGGATGGCGCAGGCGACGGTGATCTTGGGTTTATTATCCGTAACAAACCCACTCCTCTTTTTAATCCTTAAAACCATCTTGGCGGACTTAAAACTATCGATCGCTGTAATATATTCATCCCCTTTCTCGTCACAGACAATGATCTCCTCATCGCTTTTAATCCTTAAAACATCTCTTAAATGATGGATCTGTTGCGTATCAGTAAACGTAATTTCATCCCCTGAGATATCTCCGCTCAAACAATATATCCTAAACATTAATTCCTCTTAATATTAATTTTATCCCTAAAAAAATAATTATCAATCCGCAGACAAGACTAAATCCTCGTCGATAAATTTCTCCTTTTTTACGGATAAAACCGGATAATGCCCCGCTGGCTGCCACTAATAAAATTAAAGGAGATAAGGATGTGCCTATTCCAAAAAAAAAGCTATAAGCTAAACTCTCATGGCTTGACGAAGCTATCAGCGCTATATAAGAAAACACCGCTAATAACGGAGCGCACGGCAACAATCCGATTATCAGACCTAATATAAAAACACTTTTTTTATCATTTTCCAGGAGCCTGCGCTCAAGGCCTTTTAAAAATGGCAGATATACAATTCTCTTGCCCAAAACCATAAACAAGCCGATCATAACGATGAAGCTGCCTCCTGCTTTATATACCAGCCAGGAATAATTACCGCTTAATTTTTCAACGCTTAAAGCTCCAATAAAATATATAGCCAGACTCAACCCCAGATAAACCAATATCCTGGCTAAAGAAAATAATACATAACTTATCATCGCCTTAGCGATATTTTTTTTGGTTCCGGAAATATAAGTAATCAGAATAGGGCCACAGCTGGCCATGCAGGGGCCTGCCCCAAACAATAAACCGGTTAAAAACATGTTTAAAACCAACTGATTATTCATATAATTTATTAATTAATAGTTCACACAGATTATCGCGGATTTACTTACGGATTTTCACGGACTATCCGCGTATATCCGTTATTTGATCCGTGTATATCCGCGTAATTATTTACTCAGCAGTTCGTAATTCTTTTTCGGAAAATACCTCGGCTGTAAATATATACAATTCTACCCCCTTCTTCTTCCAGGCGTCATCAGGTAATCCCGCTTTATGGGAGCATAAATTAGAGAGAAATTCCTCCTTTGACCAACCGGTTTCAGTTGCTACCTGAGGTAGAAATACGCCGCTCCTGTAACCCTGCTTTATCAATACCCCGTGTTTCCCTAAAATTATCTTATCCGCGGTATCTACTCTTTCCATAGCAGAAAGCGCTGATATCTCGATTTCTATCTTTGCCAAATCAACTAACTTGACCGGCAAAAAACGCGGGTCGCTCACCGCAGCTTCCACAGCCATATCCCTGATCGTAAGATATATTGGCTGACTTCCAATAAGGTTACCGATACAACCGCGCAATTCCCCTTTCTGGCTTAAGGTCACAAACGCCCCCATTGGTTTAAGCAACTCCGGATCAGTCTCATAAACCTCCAGCCGCCTGCCGGTTTTTAAATAAGTCTCTACTGAGGAGCGGGCGAGCTCCAGCAATTTTTTCTTTTGTTTTAAACTGAACATCTCTGCATCCTCCTTATTGTGGATTTGGCCGACCATCCGACTTTGCTCAGGGTCGATGCGTTGCCCTGCCGGAGCATCGATTACCCAACTAGAATAGCCTACTGTCCAGATGCCTTTAATCTTATTTCCGGTTACTTCAGCGGAATTGGTATATTTTAAAAGTTTTGAAACTTTATGCCCCAGGCTTTTGGCCAATATTAAAGTTGTTACTGCCGGAAGCCCTCCGCAGAGCTGCAATTTACCTTCCCGCAGGCCATAATAGAGCCCCTCGTCATCCATATTATTCAAAAAAGAATTGGTCAATCCGTCCATTATCGGACATTCCTGATAATCATGTCCATGGTACATATCAGTAGAAGCTACCACTAAAACATCGCGCCGCGCGCCGATCGCCTCTTTGATCAAACCGGCCAGCTTTTTACAGGAAAGCAGAGTACACTCGCCCATAATAATTGGAACGATCTTCCAGCCTGTAAGGCTTCTTTGTAAAAAAGGAATCTGGACCTCCAGCGAATGTTCTTGGCTAAAGGCCTGAGGATCAAAATAAATTTCCGGATCCAGGTTCAGCAATTTAGAAATAAAATCCCTGTCGATTTCAATATCCCCTAAGGGTGTCCTAAAAAAACCGGTTGGATATATTGAAACTC
This sequence comes from Candidatus Omnitrophota bacterium, assembly GCA_018825985.1. Lineage (GTDB taxonomy): Bacteria > Omnitrophota > Gorgyraeia > Gygaellales > Profunditerraquicolaceae > JAHKAP01. The sequence continues at coordinate 3,606 of JAHKAP010000047.1, read as the reverse complement.
CTTTGAATCCATAGTAATGGCTTCCTGCGATAATGATAACTGTTTTATACGGCTTCCCCCGGATCAGCTTATAGGCATACGCCGCGACAGGCCCGGAAAAATCATAGCCGGCATGAGGAACAACCAAAGCAAATATCTCACCATCGATACCTTCAGGATCGGCATCAGCAAGATACTTATCTACCTGCCGGGACAAAACTTCAGGATTATCAGGGTAAAATTTTCCGGCGGCAGTCGGCTGTTTAATCTCGTCAGCCCATAATCTAAGAGGGCATAGCGCAAAGCATAGAACCAAAATAATAAAAAACCGGATTAATCCCTGTGGTACACAATGAAAATTCGCATTATTGCCATATACCTTGGATATTTTCTCCACAGAACTTACACCTTCCTTTTTCCAGGTTATTCTCAGTTATGATATACCCCCTGCGGCCGATAACCAGCTTATTACATTTCGGGCAATAGGTATTCTCAGCCTGATGTCCAGGCAGATTTCCTATATATACGTATTTCAACCCTGCATCTATTGCTATCTGTCTTGCCCTTTCCAGGGCTTGCAAAGGAGTAGGGCTAAGACTGCTTAGTTTATACAAAGGATAAAAACGGGAGAAATGCAGCGGCGTATCCGCCCCTAAATTATCTTTTATCCACAAACACATTCTCTTGATTAATTCCGGGCTGTCGTTTGCGCCCGGGATCAACAGATTAGTAATCTCCAAGTGTACGCCGGAGCTCTTTAGAATTTTCAAACTTTTTAAAACCGGCTCGAGGCTCCCAGAGCACACTTTAGCGTAGAACTCCTCGCTAAACCCCTTTAAGTCAATATTGGCAGCGTCAAGATAAAGGCATAGTTGTTTTAAAGGCTCTTCATTAATATACCCGTTTGAGTGCATTATGTTTTTTATTCCTTTTGATTTGGCTATCCTGGCAGTATCAAGCATATATTCATAAAAAATTACCGGCTCTGAATAAGTATAAGCTATTGCTGGAGCACCTATTGCCTGTGCCTGGCGGACTATCTCTTCCGGGTTGGTATAAATAAAGTTTACCTCTTCCGGTTTTTTTTGGGAAATCTCCCAATTCTGGCAGAAGTCGCATTTTAAATTGCATCCGGCGGTAGCGATGGAAAATGCCTGTGAACCGGGAAGAAAATGAAACAAGGGTTTTTTTTCAATAGGATCGAGATGAACTGCCACCGGCTTAGCGTAAGATAAAGCGTATAATACGCCATCCCGGTTTTCCCTTATACCGCAATACCCCCTTAAACCTTTAGATATGACACATTGCCTGGGGCATAACCGGCATTGGACGGATTTTTTATCCAGCTTTTGATAATAAAGCGCTTCTTTATCCTGATCAAAAGCAAAGATACCTGGAAGGCTGATAGATAAGCCAATCAGGCAAATAAAAAAAATAATCGCTATGAAACAACCGGTGACGTTTTTCATTTGCATTATTATATGCTATATATGGGATTTGTTCAAGACGATTTTAATGACAACCAGGGCATTTTACGGTTACGCCTCTTCCAATTCTTTATAATCCGGTAACCAATAAAACGGAATAAAGCGTTTCTGAAACGGAATTTAATAAGGAGGGAAAATAACCTGGATAGGGAATAAAATTTGGTATAAGCCTTCATTACATCCAGCTGAAGCTGTTTGGCAGAAAGCAATTTGGGGCTGAAAACTACATGCTGTCCGTCATAAAGCGACCAATCAAAATTAAAGATCCTTTTTTGGGCTTTTAAATCGTCATAAACTCTTGTCCCGGGTAATGGGGTGAGTATCATCATCTGCATAGTATCTATTTTCTGCTTTATGGCGAATTTTAAAGTATCCCAGACGGTCTTACGGGTATCATCGTCGCCGCCTAAAACAAACATCCCATGAATCTTGATCTTTTTTTTATGAAAAGAACGTATGGCATTCACGATGTCCTCAAGCGTTTGCTTTTTCTTATAAGACTGCAGGGTTTTAGTATTGACAGATTCAAATCCAACGCAGACCACAGAACAGCCAGCCTTAGACATTAACCCCAGGAGTTCATTGTCACGGGCAGCATCGCAGCGGACCTGACACGCCCATTTACCGGTCTTATTTTTTAACATCAGTTTTAATAAAGTCCGGGCCCGCTCAGGATGAGCGGTAAAATTATCGTCACAGAAGAATAACGGCCTGCTCCCGCGGGAGGACAATTCCAGCATCACGTTTTCAGCGCTGCGAAAACGGTATTCGCGGCCAAAAACCTTGGTTACGGCGCAAAATGTGCAATCAAAAGGACAGCCGCGGGAAGTAGACACAGGCACAACCGAGAATGAATTTGGTTTATAGCTTTTGATTAAGGAAAAATCCGGGTAGGGTAATTTATCCAGGTCCTGGACCGGCCTTCCCTGGACAATTCTATCTTTTATCCTGCCTTCAGCTATGTCAGCAATCACATCTTCAGCCTCACCAACCACTACCTGGCCGGCGAACGCAAGAGCCTCTTCAGGTAGTAAACTGGCGTGGACACCCCCCAAGACTATCTTCTCCTTGGGAAATTTCCTGGCTATTTCGTAGCCGCGCCTGGCCGTGGAAGTAAGAATGGAGATACCGATCAGGTCGGCATCCAAAAGCGAATAATCAGGCTGGTAGATATCCTCATTATAGATTTCAACCTGGTGGCCGCGATCCTTAAGAATAGTCCCCAGGTATACCGGACCTAATAAAGGCAAATGCAGCTTGCTATACACATTCGCCTCTGTCGCAGCCGGTTCAATCAATACTATTTTCATTGTTTTGAAACTACTATTTAAGCAGCAACAACCTTAACGTTGATAGCACGCGGGCCTTTAGGCGACTTCTCTACTTCAAACTCAACAGCCTGTTCTTCGCTTAAAGCCTCAAATTTTACGTCTATAAGGCTGGACTGATGGAAAAAGACCTCATTTCCGTCAGTATCGCTGATAAAACCAAATCCTCTTTCACGGACCAATTTCTTAATCTTTCCCTTATGCATTTTGTCACTCCTTGGTTTGAAAAAATCCCCCGAACTTTTGGTCCGAGTTTTATATGCCCTTTCCAAAAGAACGGGGGTATTTAATTGCGGGTTTAGAGCTTGACTACTTTGGTGGCTTGTTCGCCTTTGGGACCTTTTTCAATCTCAAATTCGACTTCCTGACCCTCGTCTAATGTTTTATAACCATCACCCTGAATTGCGCTATGATGCACAAATACGTCGCTTCCTGACTCAGGAGTTATAAATCCATAACCCTTTTGGTTCGAGAACCACTTTACTTTACCTCTTGCCATTCTTGTACTACCTCCTTCCTTCTCGCATTATAGTAAATATCGCAGAAACGAAAAAAGCCGCACAGGTTAGATCCATCTAAACCTTGGGCGGCTTTTGACTTTTCATCCCTTATTTACTACAAAGTAAGTCTAACATATTTTAAGGATTTGTCAAATATTATTTTAAGAAATGGTGGAAATGATACCATACATCGTTACCCCCCTGCTTATAAGGGAAAGTTAACGAAATTGCTTTGTATAAGCAAAGAAATTTTTGAGAAATTAAGCTTAACTACGCGGGAATCTAATACCCAACAAACTGTAGCTAAGGATA
>JAHKAP010000046.1 GCA_018825985.1 Candidatus Omnitrophota bacterium | reverse complement strand
CACTTTAAAACTGTTGGGGGCGGGGCGCGCCCCCACCCGCGCCCCGCCTTCACGTAGAAGACGGGACACCCGCGCAACTCCTATAAGCGCGGGGTGGTGCTATCTTTTCAAAAAACTGCCGCAATTATTAGGAGGAGGAAATTAGTTTAAAAATAGTATTTATATGGTAAAATAATAAGCGTTCAGTACCTCAGGTTAAGCACTAAAGATATAATACTAATACTTTACTATTTAGTCAAGGAGAATAATGATAGCTAGGAGACTTAAAGAATTACGAAAAGAACGCAATTGGACCCAACAAAAATTAGCCGAAAAGGCAGGTTTATCTTTCAACGCAATCACAAAAATTGAACAGGGAGCCGCTGAACATCCAACTTTGAAAACCCTGCTTAAATTAGCAGATACCTTTGGGATTAGTCTGGATGCATTGGTAGGAAGAAAGTAGTATTCGTAAAAGGAGAGAAGATGAGCGAAATTAGCCAAATAACAGAAAAAATTAAGAAATTCAGAGATGAGCGCGACTGGATGCAATTTCACGATCCTAAGAATATGGCTGTTTCAATAATTCTAGAAGCTTCTGAACTTTTAGAGCATTTTCAATGGAAGACTACTGAAGAGGTAGAGAAATATGCTAGGCAAAACCATGCGGAAATTAAAGATGAGATTGCTGATATTGCTTTGTATCTCTTTGAATTAGCCGATAATCTCGGTATCAACTTGATTGACGCGATGGATCAAAAACTTAAAAAGAATGAAATAAAATATCCAGTCGAAAAAGCTAAAGGAAAGCATACCAAATATAACAAGTTATAATTTATGAGACTTTATTCAGGAAGCTCTGGTCAATTTATTCAAGATACTATTCAAAATCAAATAGCTGAAAAACTAAAATCAGCTTTTTTTAATTATTTTCGTTATTATCCTTCTCCGGCTGAAATAAATTCATGGAGAAATTCTTTGAGGTCGATGTCACAAGTTTTTCAATATGCGGAGCTTTTAGATCACGGCGTAATCTTAGAATATCAATTACCGTTGACTTCGAGAAGGCTGGATTGTTTGATTTGCGGAAAAGACGATAGCAAAAAAGATAATGCTGTAATAATTGAACTTAAACAGTGGGAAAAGTGTGAAGAATCTGATAAGGATAACGAAGTACTGACTTGGGTCGGGGGCGCAAAAAGAGAAGTTTTGCATCCCTCAGTACAAGTGCGACAATACCAAATGTATCTACAGGATACACACACTGCATTTAATGATGATATTGATCCAATTACTTTAGAAGCTTGTACGTATTTACATAATTATAATTATTACTCAGACGATGTTATTTTTGCGAATAAGTTCAATGATGTTTTAAAAGACTGCCCGCTTTTTACTGCTGATAATGTCGATGATCTCAAGAATTATCTTTATGGAAGATTGATGAGAGGTGATGGTTTAAGAGTTCTAAAGCAGATAGAAGAAAGTCGTTACAGGCCGAGCAAGAAATTAATGGATCATGTGGGGAACATAATCAAGGGTAAATCGGAGTATATTTTGCTTGATGAACAGCTTATTGTTTACGATACGGTATTGTCTTGTGCAAAGAAAAGTTTCCATGATAAACAAAAGGCGGTGATTATTATTAAGGGAGGTCCAGGCACAGGTAAATCCGTTATTGCTATTAATCTCATGGCTGATCTATTACTCAAAGGTTATAATGCTCATTACGCAACAGGGTCACGAGCTTTTACAGGTACATTAAGAGAGATAATCGGAACAAGAGGATCAGCTCAATTCAAATTTTTTAATAGTTACTCTGGCGCTGAATATAATGCTATTGATATATTGATTGCTGACGAAGCGCATAGAATCCGTAGTACAAGTAATAGTCGTTTTACTCCTAGAGTAAAGAGGACGGATTTGCCTCAGATCGAAGAATTATTTCGCGCTTCTAAAGTCGCGGTATTCTTTATAGATGATGATCAGGTTGTGAGGCCGAATGAAATAGGGTCGACGCAATATATAAAAGAAAATGCCCTGAAGAATCATTATAAGATTTATGAATATGAGTTGGAGGCACAATTTAGATGTAATGGTTCCGATGCTTTTGTAAATTGGGTAAATAATACTTTGGGGATTAAGAGGACTGCAAATGTAATTTGGGATCAACATGAAGAATTCGATTTTAAAATATTTTCTTCGCCTCTTGAGTTAGAAAATGTAATAAAACAGAAGGTTTCAGATGGTTTTACCGGTCGGGTTACAGCCGGATTCTGTTGGGACTGGTCAATGCCAAATGACGATGGAACTTTAAAAGAAGACGTCGTGATAGGAGATTATAAAAGACCATGGGATGCTAAGCCAGAAGCTAGGATATTAGCTCCCGGAATACCCACCGCTTCATTATGGGCGTACGATCCAAATGGTATAAATCAAGTTGGTTGTATTTATACAGCTCAAGGTTTCGAGTTTGACTACGTTGGAGTTATTTTCGGAGAAGATTTAGTATATGATTTCGATAAACAAGAATGGGTAGGTGATCAATCTAAATCTTCCGATAGCGTTGTTAAACGATCAAAAGATAAATTTATAGACTTAGTTAGAAATACTTATAGAGTATTGCTTAGTAGGGGGATGAAAGGATGTTATGTTTATTTTATGAATAAAGATACCGAAAGGTTCTTTAAAACAAGAATCGAAACTAGAAAAGGTATTGATAGAGAAAAAGAATTGAAGTTTTCCGATATAATCAAAGAAGAATCAGTCGTCTTGACTCAAATATTAGCTGATATAAAAGGAGAAGAGAAGTTTAAAGAGTATCTACCTTATTATTCATTGGCCGCCGCCGCTGGAAAATTTGGGGAAAATATGGATGTGCAAGAAGAAGGATGGATAAGGGTAGATATAGGCAGGAAGCTGGATAAAAAGATGTTTATCAGCAAAGTTGTAGGACATTCTATGGAACCGTTAATTCCAAATAACAGCTATTGCGTTTTTAGTAGCGATGTAGTTGGGAGTAGGCAAGGTAAAATAGTTTTAGCGCAGTATCGAGGTATAGCTGATGTCGATACTGGGGGAAGTTATACGGTTAAGAAGTATACGAGTAAAAAGAAAATTAACGCTGGTGGAGATTGGAAACACGAAGAAATAATACTTGAGCCGCTGAATAAAGAATATGATTCTATAATTTTACCGAAAGTCGAAGAAGGGGAATTCAAGATAATAGCTGAATTTGTAGTAGTTCTATAGTTAAGAAGAACTAGTGAAATAATAATATGAAACGATCGTATTATTCCGACTCGATTGCTAATTTCTGTAAATCAACGCCTGAGGAGATTATTGGTAAATTGGCAATTAACAATGAATTCTCATTAGAGCAATCCCAGCGCGATGCCTGGAATGAAGAAATTAAGATTCTTCATGAGACTCTTGTTTCTTTCCAAGGGGCGATTTACTTCGAATATTCTATTCCGCGCATGGGGCAGCGAATCGATGTGGTGCTCCTGATTGGACCCGCGATATTTGTTCTTGAATTTAAAATTGGAGAAAATGAATTCGCATCATATGCCATTGATCAGGTTTGGGATTACGCCTTAGATTTAAAAAACTTTCATGAATCGAGTCATGATAAGTATATTGCCCCACTTCTGATCGCTACAAAAGCGAAACATGCCTATTTAACCATTTCCGCAACTCCACAAAATGATAAGCTTCTTTTTCCTGTTAAATGTAGTGTAGGGTTACTGGGGAAAGCGATAGAAGATGTTTTGAGTTTTGTTGAAGGTAGTGATATTGATCGTATACGGTGGGAGAACGGTCGATATTGCCCTACTCCAAACATTATCGAGGCAGCTATGGCACTCTACAACGGCCATTCGGTTAATGAAATTTCCCGCAGTGATGCCAGCGCGATTAATTTCGCTCAAACATCTGGTGCGATTTCTGAAATTATTCGTTTTTCAAGGGAAAAGTCTCAAAAATCTATCTGTTTTGTAACCGGTGTTCCAGGTGCGGGTAAAACATTGGTTGGGCTGAATATAGCTACTACGCATATCGATGACTCAAGCGACCTTTACAGTGTTTACCTCTCTGGTAATGGACCGCTTGTTGAGATTCTTCGTGAAGCATTGGCTCGGGATAAGGTTCGACGGGCAAAAGAGCGTGGGAGCCGTATAAAAAAAGGTGAAGCTATGAGTGAAGTTAAGACGTTTATTCAGAACGTTCATCATTTCCGCGATGACTGTCTTGTTGATGAGAAATCACCACCTATTGAGCACGTTGCATTATTTGATGAAGCGCAACGCGCTTGGAATGTAGAACAAACATCAAGTTTCATGCGTAGAAAAAAGCACAAGCCTAATTTTAATCATTCAGAGCCAGAGTTTTTAATATCCTGCCTTGATCGCCACCCGGATTGGGCAGTAATTGTATGTTTGGTTGGTGGTGGGCAGGAGATAAATACCGGGGAGGCGGGAATCGGAGAGTGGATTGAATCGCTGAATCGTTCTTTTCCCAAATGGCATATCTATATATCTTCTAGGCTTACCGATAGTGAGTATAGTGCCGGGGATGTGTTAAAAACAGTGGCGTTGCTTCCAAACGTTGTGTATAAAGATGAATTGCATCTTGCGGTATCAATGCGATCATTCCGTGCTGAACATGTCTCGCTTTTGGTCAAACAAATTCTTGATCTTAATATCGATGAAGCCCATGCTACGCTGGAAAAAGTGAAAGCCAATTATCCAACTGTAATTACCAGAGATTTGGGAAAAGCGAAGCAGTGGCTGAAGAAGCAGGCGCGTGGATCAGAGCGTTATGGAATTATGGTCTCATCTCAGGCGGAACGGCTAAAGCCGTATGCGATAGATGTAAAATCAACAATAAATCCGATTCATTGGTTCCTTGATGGTAAGGAGGATGTGAGATCCTCATATTATCTTGAAGATGTTGCCACGGAATTTGATGTGCAGGGATTAGAGCTTGATTGGGCATGCGTTACTTGGGATGCTGATTTTAGATACTCAAGAAGTGGGTGGGAGCATAGGTCTTTTTGCGGTGATCGTTGGAATAACATTAAGAAGCCAGAGCGGAAAAATTATCTCAAAAATGCCTATCGCGTCCTTTTGACTCGCGCTAGGCAGGGCATGGTAATTGTGGTGCCTCCTGGCGATATAGAAGATCCCACGCGTCATCCTAAATTTTACGATCCTATTTTTGAATATTTGAGAGAAATTGGATTTAGTGAAATTTGAAAATCGACGGAGAGGTTATCAAAGGGGACGTTCACTGGGGTGATAGATTAAGTGCTTGTAACTAGTTATAAATAATTAGATTGGAATATATATTTTTTTGAAGGAGCATCCCTTTTAGAAACGTACCCATAACCGTCGCAGGTAAATTATAAAGTTTGAAAAAAATATGGAAGGATTATTACCGGAGGTGTTGTAATGAAGAAACCATATGTTCCGCAATCATTGCCATTAGAATCTTTGGATTGGGTGCGTTTTGTAACCTTAATTGGCCAGGCTAATGCGGAATTAGCCCGATATGACGGTATTTTACAAAGCATAGTGAATCCAAGGGTATTGTTATCTCCGTTAACCACCAATGAAGCGGTAATCTCTTCGAAAATCGAAGGCACCCAAGCTTCCTTGGAAGAAGTTCTTGCTTACGAAGTGTCGCCTGACGTCAAGAATGAGAAGTATCACGACATTCAGGAGATTATCAACTATCGGGAGGCTTTGAATTACGCAACAAAACAGCTTGATAGTAAGCCGACCTCGCTTAACCTGGTTAAGGAAATTCATGCGATGTTGCTTAATAGTGTGCGTGGAAAAGATAAAGCGCGCGGTGATTTCAGGAAAATCCAGAATTATATCGGCAAGTTTGGGGCTAAGATTGAAGATGCGGCTTACATTCCTCCGGAACCAAGCATTCTTATGGAACATTTGTCGAATTTTGAAAAATATTTTCATTATGAAGAAAAAGACCCGTTGGTACAATTGGCCATTGTGCATGCTCAGTTTGAGATAATACATCCTTTTTTGGATGGTAACGGGCGAGTAGGGCGTATATTGATCCCGTTATTTTTGTTTGAAAAACGAGTGCTTAATTTGCCTATGTTTTACATTAGTGAGTATCTTGAAAAAAATCGCGAAGAATATTACACGCGTCTGCGTGCTATTACAGAAGCGAAGCAGTGGAATGAATGGATTATTTTCTTTTTGAAGGCAGTGCTTGAGCAAGCCAAAGCAAATAGCGCCAAGGCAAAAGCGGTATTGGCTCTTTATGAGGCAAAAAAACAACGCGTTGTTGACGCAACTCATTCCGAATACTCAATAAAAACCCTGGATACTTTGTTTAAGAAGCCTATATTTAATACTGCTAGTTTTGTAAAGATGTCCGGGATTCCCTTGGCAACCGCTAAAAGAGTATTAACTCGGCTGAAGGATAAGAACATCATTTCTTCTTTGGAAGAAGGAGGTGGTAGTAAGGGCGAAATATTTATATTTGATAAATTGATTCAAATAGCCTCATGATTTGCGGCTCACCAATGAGCTATAATTCTATTTGTGGCTCATATAATACAATAAATGAGCTACAATCTATATTAGTAGCTCAGCCATGAGCTACAAAAAATAAGCCAGGGGATAGTTCTATTGTTTCTTTATCTTAAAAATTGCGGCAGTTTTTTGAAAAGATAGCACCACCCCGCGCTTATAGGAGTTGCGCGGGTGTCCCGTCTTCTACGTGAAGGCGGGGCGCGGGTGGGGGCGCGCCCCGCCCCCAACAGTTTTAAAGTGCTAAACGCAAGAGGCTCGGCATGACGCATTGCTTAAGTTTCTCTAGTTGATTTGAACTCGCTCGGAGATGTGTTGACATATTGGAAGTAAAACGGGATCATGTTAACCTTTTTGGTATAATTAGTTTGGAAGAACCAATAACCAGAAAGGAGAACCTAACATGACCCCGCAAGAGATGTTACTGAAGCATAAGCTGTCATTGTTGCAGCTTGCAGAGCAACTGCAGAATATCAGGCAGGCCTGCAAGATGATGGGTGTATCCCGGCAGCACTATTATGACATCAAGGAGCGCTTTGAGCAAGCAGGAGTTATAGGCTTACGTGAAAAAGAACGTCAGGCGCCCAGGATGCCTAATCAGACACCGCAGGATATTGAGGACCGCATCCTCGATTATTCCTTAAAGCATCCGACCTACGGAAAAGATAGGGTAGTAATACAGATAAGGTTACATGGTATCATTACTAGCGCATCAGCGATTGAGAGAATCTGGAAGCGTAACAACTTACAGACCAAGTTTAAAAGGCTATTGAAGCTGGAAGAATTACATAGGCAACAGGGTATGGTGCTCTCCGATGAACAGATTCAGGCACTTCTAGAGAATATACAAGCAGTGCCATCAGAACATGTATTCAGTAGGCATCCCGGATATTTACTCTGCCAAGATACTTTTGAAGTGGGCTGTATAAAGGGCGTAGGAAAGATCTACATGCAGGCAGTGGTGGACACCTACGGCTCCTTTGGCTTTGCTAAGCTCTACACCTCCAAGATGCCTACAACCGCCGCGGATATACTAATAGACAGGGTAATTCCCTATTACCGGGCTTTTGACATACCGATACGAAGGATGCTTACTGATAACGGCGGTGAATTCTGTGGCAAAGGGTTTAAGCACGACTATGAGTTAATGCTTCAGATATTCGGCATAGAACACAGCCGTATACGCGTTGGCATGCCGCAGACCAATGGCTTTGTGGAGAGGTTTAACCGGACGGTCCTAGAAGAGTTCTTCTGCGTTGCCTTCAGGAAGAAGTGGTATTACAGCTTAGAAGAGCTGCAAACGGATCTAGACACCTATATGTGGCATTACAACTTCCAGAGGCCGCATATGGGTTATAGATTAAAAGGCAAAAGGCCTATTGAAGTATTACTAGATAAAACAACTTGTCCAAAAAGGTTAACTTATGATAAAATTGACACTCCTACCAATGTGGAAGTGTCAACGCATCTCCCAACGTGTACAGCTGTCTGAGCGACTCTGCGCCAGAGCGCGAGGCGCGAGTTCAGCAGCCGCCGAAAATGCGAAAGATCATTGCCGGGCCCGAAGGGCAAAATCGAACTGAGCGAACAACTCGACAGGTGCATTTTATGCGCCACACCGGGCGGAGGGGCCCAATCGCAGCCTACTTCGGGCAGGACCCGCCACAAATAAAAAAACCCCGCTAATCAATAATGACTAGCGGGGTAATTTAAAGGAGCACCGACCGACTCTCCCATACCCTTACGAGTATAGTACCATAGGCCCTGAGGGGCTTAACTGCCGTATTCGGAATGGGAACGGGTGTTTCCCCCTCGGCAAAGGCACTCCAAAATGTTCAACAACTACATATCAATTTAAATCTGGTAAAACGTACAGCTGAACCTAAGAGAAAACAATTTAAGGTTAAGCCGATTGGGTTATTAGTACGCATTAGCTTAAATCCTCGCGGATCTTACACTTTGCGCCTATCAAGGTCGTAGTCTACAACCACCCTACAGTGCTTGCGCACAGGGATACTTAGTCTTGAGGCAGGTTTTGCACTTAGATGCCTTCAGCGCTTATCCTTCACGGACATAGCTACCCGGCCTTTGCCCTTGGCAAGACAACCGGAACACCAGAGGTCCGCTTATCCAGGTCCTCTCGTACTGTGGAAAAGCCCTCTTCAAGTATCCTAACGCCCACATCAGATAGAGACCGAACTGTCTCACGACGTTCTGAACCCAGCTCGCGTACCCTTTTAACCGGCGAACAGCCGGACCCTTGGGACCTTATACAGCCCCAGGATAGGATGAGCCGACATCGAGGTGCCAAACTGGACTGTCGATGTGAACTCTCGAGT